>JAKEHD010000053.1 GCA_022615215.1 Blastocatellia bacterium | reverse complement strand
GAAGGATGAAGGATGAAAACCGGAGTGAAGCTATCGATTCATCCTTCATCCCTCATCCCTCATCCTTTCCGAACCCCCTGATTATGTCCCTTCCTCTGCTCAAGACTTTCTGATTATACAGCAATGCTGCATCTCGTTGTTGACGGGAGGGAGAATCGTAGCGCGCGGAAACAAAGTCTTCATATACTCTTCGGTATGGTAGACGTAACAGGTTTTCTGCTGCTCCGGCTCATAAGGTCGAATATCTTCGGTCTCAAGATACAGATCGCCCCCGTTTACGAGCATGAACCACTTTGCGCCCTGCGCTCTTCCGGCGATATCCTTCATTTCACTATCTGAGATATTGCCTCTTTCTCTTTCGAGTTCCAATCGCCATTGAAAGTTATTCCGCCCTGGAGAGGAAAAATGATAAGGATCGATAAATGTAAAAGCCAACGCTCCGTTACGGGCTAATAGAGCTTCCAATTGGCTGACCAACTCAAGCATGTCGGTTTCCGTCGTGTTCGTAAATACCGAATAGGCGACGATGTAATCGAATGTCTGACCCGGATCAGGAATCGGCAGGTGGGGAATTCCATACGGATTGAAGGCGAAGCAATAGCGATTGTAAAAAAACCAATGCGACTTGGGAAAAGATGCCCTGCCCTTCTCGATCGCGTCTCGGTCAAGATCGAGACACCAATAGCGATCCTCATCGATGGTTGAATTCGTATCCAGCAAAATGTTGCCGATATTCCCGCCAAAATCCAATACCTTCTTCCCTCTCCAAAGGGGTTCGCCCACTTGTAGAGAGAAATATGTAAACTGTCCTGTCCTGGTCGAGAAGAATGCCACTGTCTTCCTCTGTATCGTGGTAGTGGAGCGCGCGACCCCGCCGGGCCGAATGACCGCCCGATCATCTCGACTCGACCGGGTAAACGATCAATCCTTGCGGTAAAAGAACTCGCGATTGACGTAGTTCGACCGTCGGCTGCCATCCAGAAAGTCGTGGTACGCCACGATGACCAACACCCCCTTGTTGACTCGAATGTAGGTCTCAGCTTTCATGAATCCGAAATCAAAATCGACCGCGAGAGCAAGCGCCCTCTGCCCTGCTTCTTCTTCGAGATTCGCAAGCGCGGTCGCACGGGTTCGCGGCCAGGCGATCATACTGCCATCTCCGATGCTCACGGCGCTCACGAAAAAATGATCGCCGTCCTGTTCGATTACGATTTCGGCCAGCCCTTCGGTCTCCAAGCTCGTATTCAGCCACCGACCGATCAGCTTGTCGGCGTTCAACGTTTTTGTCGCCGGGTCCGACAGAGCGGGATCCAGATGTCCCTTCTGTTTGAATTCCAAAGTTTGAGTCATGATGACGATTCTCTTCGAATGAAGATCAACCACAGTGGAAGGCAGAAGCCCTCTACAGACACAGATAAAGCTTTTTTCCATCTATCGGCGCTATCTGTGCGACTATGGGTCAATGATGAAATTCGAGACCTCTCGGCCGCCCTCGATCAGTATCGGCCATGATCGAGCGCGAAGTATTCACGGACAAAATACGAGACCCGTCGGCTGCCGTCTTTGAATCTGTGAATCTGGGCGAGAACTATAAGGCCCTTGAGGATCATTGCCTGGAGCCGTGTTTCCGCAAACCCAAAGTCATAGAGACACGTAAACCCGGCAGCGACCCGCGACGACGGCGTCGCTGTAAAGACCTCGATGTCGGCAACTCCCCAGTCGATCAAACCGTCCGGGCCAATGGCCTGCACCCTGAGCGAGAGATTCCCGTCCGACTGAGTCACCACCATACGGGCGACGCCATTCGTATCGGGGTTCGAATTGACCCAGGTGCCGACCAGCATAGAAGTATCGATGGGTCCGCCAGCCTCGGATGCGATTTCGACACGATCTCGAATTTGAGCAAATTGCATAAGATACCCATTCAACACGCTCTGATCCAACTGCGGATCATCAAGCGATCGGAAGCGCCTTCGGTGATAGGCGTGCGAGCGTGAATCGTTCGTCTATTGTCCGAAAACAGTAATTCGCCCTCGCGCATAAGGAACTCGATGGTGCGGGCCGAGGTGGAAACGACCTCTTCGAAGGCGTCGAGCGAAGCCAGCATTCGCCGGGAAAGCCTGGCAAGATTGGAATCCAATGCCAGATCGATCGTGTAACGACGCCAGCAGATACTGTGCTCGGTCAACACCGGCCGCCATTTCAAGCCCCCGCCGCGATAAGCGGCCAACTGCCACGGCACAGGCTCTCTCTCAAGTAGTTCGAGTATTTCGGCTCCCAACTGATTCTTCACCTCGTCTCGTACCGAATCAATATCCAGGACGCGAGATCGGCCGCCGCCGTCCGGGTCGGCGCGGACGCACACCATAGAGATAAACTCGACCGGCGTTTCCCAGTCTGCGGTGTCGGTGTGCAGTCGTTCGCTCTCACGGCCTCCCCGCGACGAAGGTATATCGGTTGCAGGCTCGATATAATGAACCAGTTGAGCGCGAGGCTTTTCATAAGGGCGCGCGACCAACTCTCCAAAGGCCCGGTTGAGGGCGACAAACAACCTGTTCCCCTCGTCGAACTGAAGGCCATACACCAAAGCGCAATAGGGCTGTTCGGCCATTCGGTCCCTTATTAGATTTATGAGCCAATCGAAACCATCCCGACAGTCTCCGCAAATCTGATCGAGCACATGCATCTGCAAAGCAGGCGAGTAGAACTCACGGTTCTCGTAGAGAGGAAGCCTCTCAGCCGCCGCGCACAACTCGCGGGCCAACTCCGACGGAACTTCGATTTTTCCGGTTTCTGGAAACGGCGGAAGCACTTCGGCTTGCTCCAATCTCTCGTAATGTGCAGCACTTCCAAAACGCTCTCACTCTGCCACATAACTTCCCGACAGTCAAGAGCGCCGGAAATAATGAATGATGAATTTCGACCCATAGTCACACAGATTTCACAGATCGTCGGAAGAAAGAAATCCTTATCTGTGTTATCTGTGTCTGTAGAAGGCTCTGCCTTCCACTGTGGTTAGTTCGATCCGTCTTCATCGTTCATGTTACGGCGTTTCTTCTGTTCAACCTTTGCTCCTGGCGTTGCTGAAGGCTTGCCATGCCGCCCAGGCGCTTTGTTCGTCCATCTCAAGCGGCGGTTCGGCGAGCATCAGGTGGCTGCAATCTGCTTCACCGCGAACCCGCATCATCGGTCTTTCCCGGTCCCTTATCTGATTGGTGACGAACCGCACGATAAACCCGATTCGCGGTTCGTCGGATGTATTGGAATTCGACCCGTGAACGATAGTGCTCTGGTGCAAAGACATCTCGCCCGGTTGCAACACGACATCCATCGCCTGGGATTCATCTACGGTCGTGATCTGCTCGCCGCGCCACAATAGATTGGAACCGTCTCGGACATTGGTATGACTGAGAAGCCCCCCCCTGTGCGACCCTGGAATCACCCGCATACAACCGTTGGCGGGGTGGCTCGGTGTAAGCGCGATCCAGGCTGAAGTCGAAGGCGTCAGGTGCAGACCCGAATAAAAGCTGTCCTGATGCCAGGATGCGTAGCCGGAGTCTCGCGGCGGCTTATAGAAGATCAGCGTGCCAAAGACCAGAATATCACCGCCCAGAACGTCCTGAATCGCATTCAAGAGAGTGTCATGAGTGACCAGGCGACGCGCCCAATCGAAAAACAGATGGAGATTATCGAGTCGTTTCATCGGCCCGCAGTTGTTGATGAGCGACTCGAACGCGCCGCGAAAAAAAATGCTCTCGTCATCTGAAAGCACCTTTATTGGAAAGAGAATACCATCGCGGTCATACCGATCGAGTTGTTGTCTGGAGAGTGTTGTCGTCAAGACCTGCTCCTCCCGCCCTTCGAGATACGAACCGCTTACCGCTCGACTCGCCAAAGATCTCTTCGCCCTGGCAAGGCGACCCAAAAAGAACGTCCGCATTATAGCATTCAACGCCGGAGGTGCAAAGCCCCTTGTTGTTTTCTATACAGAGAGCGTAGAAGGCCATTCGGTTCCCGCGAAAAAGGATACGGCGCGACTCGCTTTGGAATAAATCGCAGCGGTTCGGATATCTAAAAAACAGCAGGCGCATCGAGAGGTCTGCGCGCGAGTTCATGGCTCGCCATAGCGGATCATTTCTCGAACGCGGATCGCGGAATGTAGAATGCGATTGAAAGAACGGTCTGTTTCGCAATCCGCAATCGGACCATCTCTCATAATGCGCATTATTGCTTTTATAAAAGGCTGCGGGAGGCGAAGAAATCTTTATGGCGATGATTCGATTCGATAGAGAAATATGCCGCGACCTGGAAGCCGCATCCAGGCGCGAATGGCTTGAAACCAACGGTCTCGGAGGCTTCGCCTCTTCGACCATCACGGGACTAAACACCCGGCGCTATCACGGATTGCTCGTCGCCGCGACCCGGCCTCCCGTGGGTCGCCTCGTCCTGCTTTCGAAAATGGAAGAGGCGCTCGTCCTCGACGGGCGGCGATACGAATTGTCGGCCAACCGCTATCCCGGAATCGTTCACCCGCAGGGTCATGAGTATCTGAAAGAGTTTCGCCTCGACCCTTTTCCCGTCTTCACTTATGAAGTGGAAGGCATGGAACTCATAAAATCCGTCTTTCTGATTTACGGCGAAAACAGCGCGGTCATTCAATACGAAGCGCGGGGCGCACGCGGTAAAGACTGTCTGCTCGAAGCGCGCCCGCTCGTGGCTTTTCGCGATTACCACGGCACGACGCATGAAAATTCATCGCTCGATGCGTTCGTTCAAACCGAGGAGAACCTGGCGATAATAACACCTTACGAAGACCTGCCCTCGCTCTATTTCGCCCACGACGCGACGGCCGTCGACCGGGCAGGCTTCTGGTATCGCAACTTCGAATACGACGCCGAACGCGAGCGAGGACTCGACTTTGCCGAAGACCTCTACAGCCCTTTCGCTTTGAAATTCGATTTGAATCATAACGCGCAGGCCGCCGTCATCGCTTCGACCGAGAGACGCGACAGAGATTTCTTTCTTAAAGATTTCTTTCTTGCGCGACGCGCGAGCGATTACAGGCAGAGTGAAATCGAAAGGCGCAATCTGGTAATCGCGCCCTTCGAGCAGGAGAACGAACTGGTCCGGCAACTCGCTGCGGCCTCCCGTCAATACATAGTCGCTCGCGGAGAACAAAAGACCGTCATAGCCGGTTATCACTGGTTCAGCGATTGGGGCCGCGACACTATGATCGCGCTGCCGGGTCTCACTTTGGCGACGGGCCGCGCGGATGTTGCAAAAAGCATAATGCTCGAATTCGCCCGCCACCTCGACCAGGGCATGTTGCCCAATCGATTTCCCGACGCGGGAGAGTCGCCTGAATACAACACCGTAGACGCTACGCTCTGGTTCTTCGAAGCCGTGCGCTCGCTGCTCGATTACACAGGCGACTATGAGTTCGTTCGAGAGAATCTCTATGCGCCCTTGACCGAAGTCATCGACTGGCACACGCGCGGCACGCGCTATGGCATAAAGGTGGACGAAGACGGGCTGCTCGCATCGGGCGAAGATGGAGTGCAACTCACCTGGATGGATGCGAAGGTCGGCGATTGGGTGGTGACGCCCCGGCATGGCAAAGCCGTAGAGATACAGGCGCTATGGTACAACGCGCTTCGCGTGATGGAGCGCCTCGCACAACGCTTCGGTGACGAAGAGGGCGAAAAGCGATTCGCTGATATGGCCGCGCTCGCTCGCCGCAGTTTCAACCGTTTGTTTTGGAATGAAGAGGCAGAGTGCCTCTACGATGTGATAGACAAAGACCGGCGCGATCCATCGATCAGACCCAATCAAATCTTCGCCGTGAGCCTATATCACACGATGCTTTCGCAAGAGAAGGCCAGAAAGGTTGTCGAAGCGGTCGAGAGCCGACTGCTGACGCCTTACGGTTTGAGGAGCCTCGCGCCCGATGACCCGCAATATCGCCCTCGTTACGAAGGCGGCGTCACGAGCCGCGACGGGGCATATCATCAGGGCACGGTCTGGGCCTGGCTGATGGGACCGTTCATCACGGCTTACGTCAAAGTGAAAGGCCGGAGCGGCGGCAAAAAGAGCCGCGCCCGCGCTGCCCTGTGGCTTGAAGCTTTTCACGATCACCTGAGCGATGCCGGACTTGGGCACGTCTCTGAGATATTCGATGCCGACAGCCCTCACACCCCGCGCGGCTGTATAGCCCAGGCGTGGAGCGTCGCCGAACTTCTGCGCGCCGCCATAGAAGATGTGTACTGCGTCAAACCTGCCGAAAGCGAAGCGCCCGCCGCGTTGAAAGCGGGCGGATAGAGGGTATCTTCATCCTCATTTCCCTCGCCTGAAAAAGCAGAGCCTTTATAGTCCTGTGCGCCTGAGCACGGGACTTTTTTTCTGCGCGATGCTGCCCGATACGGGTTCATCTCTCACGTTCGCTCGCCGCAATCCGAGGCATCGCTTCTCGGAATAATTCATACGCTGCCGGTCATTATAGAGATGGACGCGGGTGACAGAAGAGAGAAATCTTTGTAAGAAAGAAATCTCTATGCCCGGCAGTGAGTTTGAGAATCAGGATTGATTTTATGAGCGTATCGGAAAAGCATCTCGATCAACACGATCATAATCACGCGCAGAATCGCTTTGCCGTCATCCCTACCTCGCTCAGGATGGACGCCGACGAGGCGTTGACGGGCAAAGGCGTGACCATAGCATTTCTGGATTCGGGCTTCTATCCCCACGCGGATCTTACCCAGCCGGTCAATCGCATAGCCGCATTCGTAGACATAACCCGGACGGGCGAAACGCTCGATAAAGATTTCTTCCTTGCCGCGCGCGCGCCCGAGGGCTGGGCCTGGCACGGCACGCAAACATCCGTAGTCGCGGCGGGCAACGGCCGTCTTTCGGACGGCGTTTATCGCGGACTGGCCGAGGCGTCGCTCCGCAGGTGCCCGAAGCCGTCTCTCAGGTGTTCATGAAACTGCTCGCCAAAACCGCAGAGGAGCGTTATCAGAGCGCATCGGGCATCAAAGAAGACCTCTCCGTCTGCGCGCGCGAGTGGGCCGCACGCCGTTGGGTAGCTCCCTTTCCGCTCGGTCGGCGGGACGTTTCCGACCGGTTTCTCATCTCGCAAAAATTGTATGGGAGAGACCGCGAAGTCGATGAGATGATCGAGGCGTTCGACCGCGTGTGCCGGGGGTCGGCGGCCATTCGGCTCGTGGCCGGATATTCCGGCATAGGCAAGACCTCGCTCATACAGGAACTCTACAAGCCCATAGTCCGTCAGAAGGGATATTTCATCTCAGGGAAATTCGATCAGGTGGTTCGCAACGTCCCCTTCGGCGCGTTGATTCAGGCTTTCAGGGAACTGACTCGCCAACTGCTCACCGAAAGCGATGAGAGGCTTGCCCTCTGGCGCGACCGGCTGTCGAGGGCTGCTGGCGCAAACGGCGGCGTGCTGGCCGAGGTCATTCCAGAAATCGAATTGATCCTGGGCAAGCAACCCGCCCCGCCCGTGCTCAATCCGACCGAAGCCCTGAACCGATTTCAAATGGTTTTTCAGAATTTCGTCGGGGCGCTCGCCCGCCGGGAACATCCGCTTGTGATATTTCTCGATGACCTTCAGTGGGCCGACTCGGCAACGCTCGGTCTCTTGCAACCGTTGCTCACAAGCGCCGACGTGCGATTCCTCTTCCTGTTGGGCGCTTACAGAGATAACGAAGTCGACGCGAGCCACCGTCTTATTCGGACCCTCGGCGCGCTCGAATCCGCGGGGGTCAGCCTCGATCGCATCACACTCGAACCTCTACATATCGCGGACCTGACGCTTTTGATCCGCGATACCTTGCGCTGCGAGACGGCCGAAGCCGAACCGCTCGCGCGCCTAGTGCTGGAGAAGACCGACGGGAACCCATTCTTCGTCAACCAGTTTTTGAAGATGCTCAAGCGCGAGGGATACCTTGAGTTCGATTACGAAAAGGGCCGCTGGACCTGCTCGGTAGAAGCCATCGCAAACACAGGCTTCACCGATAACGTCATCGACCTGATGACGCGAAAGATTCAACGGCTCTCGCTCAAGATTCAACATACATTGATGCTCGCCTCCTGCATAGGAAACCAGTTCGACCTCGACACTCTCGCAATCGTCTGTCAGCAATCTTCGCAGGCTGCCGAAACCGACCTGATGGAAGCCATAGACGAGGAGTTCGATGAGAGCGATTACGCGGAAACTTATCGCGACAACCCGTTCTTTACGACCTTTCAGGCGGTAGCCATCATGCACCTCTGTTATACGTTCGAGGAATACGAGAAAGCGATGGAAGCCGCCCGGAGCGCGCGTGAGGTCGTCTACCATCTTTCAGGCACGATCCTATCGCCCCGCGACGGCCGCTCCATCCCTTCGGACCAGCGCGCAAACGACCTCGCGCACTGGCAGACAAGGCTTATCGTGCGCGATTGCGAAGCGATGTATAAAAGTTTGAGAGCGGGCAAATTCGCCTTCGTATCATCGGGCGTCATCGCGGTGCCGGAATCGGAAATGGAGTTTACAAAGAGTTTCCTTGTGCGCGACCCCGACGGTCACGTTATGATGTTGATTGAAAAGTAACGGCTATCAGCCGTCAGCTATCAGCTATCAGCCGTCAGCTATCAGTTGAAGAAGGAAAAATCATGACTAAAGAAGAGATGAGATTGGAGAAATCGCGCGAGCGCAAGGTCCACTGGAAGCGATGGGGACCATACCTGAGCGAGCGAGCGTGGGGGACTGTGCGCGAAGATTACAGCCCTTACGGAACGGCCTGGGATTATTTGCCGCACGATCACGCGCGCTCGAAAGCATACCGATGGGGCGAAGACGGCATCGCAGGCATATCCGACCGCCGCCAGTTTGTATGCTTCGCGCTCGCTATGTGGAACGGAAGAGACCCGATTCTCAAAGAGCGCATATTCGGTCTCACCGGAAGCGAAGGCAATCACGGCGAGGATGTGAAGGAGTATTACTTCTATCTCGATTCGACCCCGACGCACTCTTACATGAAGTTCCTGTATAAATATCCGCAGGCAGAATTTCCCTACGCGCGCATCGTGGAAGAGAACCGGCGGCGCGGAAAACATGACCTCGAATTCGAACTGCTCGATACGGGCGTGTTCGATGATGACCGATACTTCGACGTTTTCGTCGAGTATGCCAAAGCATCGCCCGAAGATATTCTCATTCGCATAAACGTCATCAATCGCGGGCCGGAAACGGCGAGGCTCGACCTGCTGCCCACCGTATGGTTTCGCAATACCTGGTCGTGGGGCGAGGACTCGCCGAGGCCGCAGCTTCGCAGAATAGGCGATGCCAGAAACGCGAGCGTCGTTCAACTCTCGCATCATTACTACGGCCATCGCTGGCTCTTCTGTCAGGGCGCGCCCGAACTGCTCTTTACGGAAAACGAGACCAATCATCAGCGTCTCTACGGTTCGCCGAACGGCTCCGGTTATGCGAAAGACGGGATAAACGATTACATAGTGCAGGGAGTGAAAGAGGCGGTGAACCCGCAACGCACGGGGACGAAAGCGGCGGCGCATTATCCGCTCGTGCTTGGGCCGGGCGAGAGCGCGACCCTGAGATTGCGGCTCACGGACCTTGAAATCCCGCCCACCAACGGAGACCCATGCGGCGGCAAATTCGATGAGATATTTTCGGAGCGCAAGCAGGAGGCCGACGAGTTTTACTCCTCTATCACGCCCGATGATTTGACCGGGGACGCCCGCAATGTCTTCAGGCAGGCGATGGCAGGCTTGCTCTGGAGCAAGCAGTTTTACTACTACGACATAAGGCACTGGCTCGCGGGCGACCCGGCCCTTCCCGCTCCGCCTGAAGAGCGATTGAACGGGCGCAACAAGGACTGGCCGCATCTCTACAACGACGACATAATCTCTATGCCCGACAAATGGGAGTATCCCTGGTATGCGGCATGGGACCTCGCTTTTCACGCTATCCCGATTGCGCTGGCAGACCCGGATTTCGCCAAAGAGCAACTTATACTCCTGCTGCGCGAATGGTACATGCATCCGAACGGGCAGTTGCCCGCTTATGAGTGGGCCTTCGGCGATGTGAATCCTCCCGTGCATGCGTGGGCCGCATGGCGCGTATACAAGATAGATAAAAAACGGCACGGCAAGGGAGACACGAAATTTCTCGAACGTGTCTTTCACAAGCTCCTGCTGAATTTCACCTGGTGGGTCAATCGGAAGGACACCGAAGGGAACAATGTCTTCGAGGGCGGATTCCTCGGACTCGACAACATTGGCGTCTTCGACCGCAGCGCCCCTCTGCCTACGGGCGGCCACATAGAACAGGCCGACGGCACAAGCTGGATGGGCATGTACTGTCTGAACATGCTCGCCATAGCCATGGAGCTTGCGCGCGAAGACCCCTCTTATGAGGACGTGGCAAGCAAGTTCTGGGAGCACTTTCTCTACATAGCCAACGCGATAAACAATCTCGGCGGAGCGAAGACAAGGATGTGGAACGAAGAGGACGGATTTTATTACGACGTTCTGCACCTGCCCGAAGGCGGCAGCTTCCCTATGAAGGTGCGCTCGATGGTCGGATTGATACCGCTCTTTGCGGTCGAGACGCTCGAACCCGACATGCTCGACCGGCTGAAAGGGTTCAAGCGGCGCATGGAATGGTTCATCGACAACCGCAAAGACCTGACGGGCAATGTCGCCTGCATGAAGACCGCCGGAAGGAAAGAGCGGCGAATGCTCTCGATAGTCGACCGCGATCAGTTGCGAAGGGTGCTTGCGATAATGCTCGACGAACGCGAGTTTCTGTCGCCTTACGGAATAAGGGCGCTCTCAAGGTGCCATCTCGATAATCCGTACAGGTTGCCCGTAAACGGCACCGAGCACAGTGTCAAGTACGAGCCTGCCGAATCAAGCACGGGACTCTTCGGCGGCAATTCGAACTGGCGCGGTCCCGTATGGTTTCCCGTTAATTATCTTCTGATCGAATCGCTTCAGAAGTTCCATCACTATCTGGGCGATGACTTCAAGGTGGAATTCCCGACCGGCTCCGGCAGGTGGATGACGCTCTGGGAAGTGGCCGGGGAACTCTCTCGCCGACTGACGCGGATTTTCCTGCAAGACGAAGACGGTCGCAGGCCGGTCTATGGCGGCATGCACAAATTCCAGACCGACCCGCACTGGAGAGATCTGATTCAGTTTCACGAATACTTTCACGGCGACAATGGCGCTGGCGTAGGCGCGAGCCATCAAACGGGCTGGACCGGCCTGGTCGCTAAATTGATTCAACAGAGCGGAGAATGACATCAAGGAGACAAAAATCATGAAAGCAGTAGCAGTATTTCCCGGAAAACCGAATAGCGTACATCTGGCCGACCTGCCCAAGCCTTCGGTGAACGATATACCCGACGGGCGCGGCGTGCTCGTAAAAGTCCTGCGCGTGGGCGTGGACGGCACGGATAAAGAGATCAACGCGGCCGAGTATGGCGCGGCCCCCGAAGGATACGATTTTCTCACCATAGGCCACGAGAGCTTCGGGCAGGTGGTGGAAACGGGCAACCGCGTCACGGAGCTTGAGCCGGGCGATTACGTTGTGGCGACCGTGCGCCGACCCGGATCGAGCATATACGATCTGATCGGCACGAACGATATGACTACGGATGACACTTACTACGAGCGCGGCATAAACCTGCGACACGGCTATCTTACGGAATACTACGTCGACGATGCCGAGTACATAGTGAAGGTGCCCCGAGGGCTAAGGGAAGTGGGCGTGTTGCTCGAACCTATGACCGTAGTCGAAAAAGGCATCGCGCAGGCTTACGAGATACAACGCCGCCTGCGCGTTTGGCGTCCGCGACGGGCTGCGGTGATGGGAGCCGGAACCATCGGCTTGCTCGCAACGCTCGCTCTGCGGCTCCGCGGGCTTGAGGTGACCGCGTTCGGCCGCAACCCGAAACCCTCTCTCAATACCGATTTGATAGAGGCTATAGGCGCGCGTTACGAATCGACCCAGGATGTGCCCGTGCTCGAAGGCGCACGGATGTATGGGCCGTTCGATTTGATATTCGAGGCGACGGGCTTTTCGCCCATAGTATTCGAGAGCATGCAGGCGTTGAACAAAAACGGCGTGCTGGTATTATCGAGCGTCACGGGCGGCGACCGAAAAGTCGAGGTGCCTGCCGACAAGATCAATCTCGAATTCGTGCTCGGAAACAAAGTGATGGTCGGCACGGTGAATGCCAATCGCGAGTACTTCGAGATGGGCGTGCGCGATATGGCGCAGGCCGAAGCCGAGTACCCCGGCTGGATGAGACGTTTGCTGACCCACCCGGTCAAGGGGCTTGAGAACTACGAGGAGTTGCTCGAAAAACTGACCGCCGCTCAGGGCGCGATCAAGGTTTTCTGCGAAGTAGCGGGCTTCTAATCGGTGCCCGTGTTGAAAGACTGAATTTAACTCGTTTGCCTCTACGCGGCTCAGGGGTTGCGGAGCATCGCTTTTGATAAGTCTTTGCCGAGAATCATTACCGCGCGCCATCGCTCGACACTCGATGGCGCGCGGTCTATTTTCGATTGCCTTACCGATCACCGAAAACCGAAATCGCGGCAATCCGGTTCATTAATAGTCCCTGCGTCTCCTGCGCCTTTTGCGGTTCTGATCGAAAGCATAGATTTTTATGGGAGCATCATCGTCCTCATCCTCATCATCATCATCCAGGTCTTCTCTATCGGGCATGGAAGGTATGCGCCCCATAAGATATAAGGAAACGCTGGCCGATACGACCCCGATCAAAATGCCTGTTCCCAGTTCGACTCCCGGCAAAATCCAGCGAAGCAGATAGCCCAGCCCTATGCCCAATCCCAGCAAAAAAGCGTTGACTAGCAGATATATCGCCAGTAATCCAAATAGTCCTGCCACGAGAACTCCTTTCTAAAGAGCGAAGTATAAGATACAAAAAGAACGGTTCATTGCTTTTTCTGCCATTCTATAGCTGTTGCCCTTCGATTGCCATAAGGAATTGGCCGAAGATGGCATTTATAACTTCGTCCGTATCGAGAGCGCAAGCCCTCGTCCCGGCTTTGGGGATGGACTCGAATCTCTGAGGGTGTGGTTGCGATAAAGTCGGTGCGTGGTTTCTACTCAAACATACAACAGGCCGCCGTCCGGTCCTACTTGAGGAAAAAGATCGCAGTAACCCAAAGATAGAGTAATACCCTTTCCCTCCTTATGAATCCCACCGATGGAAATCGGTGGACGGTTAAAGTCCTGCCTACCGAAAGCGTGCTCATGCCTCTCGAATCCCACCGATGGAAATCGGTGGATGGTTAAAGTCCTGCCTACTGCCAGGAAGAACTTTAACTCGCCTGCAACAGCCGCCTGTGGGATTTGTTTGAAATGCCAGGTACACAGTAGGCAGGACATTAACGATCTCCCAACGACTTAAGACTTCGTGTGGCGCGACCGTGTGG
>JAKEHD010000397.1 GCA_022615215.1 Blastocatellia bacterium | reverse complement strand
TTAGTTCAACACAGACTTGTGTGGCGGCTCAGGTTACGCCTGCGTGAGTTGACCACACGGTCGCGCCACACGAAGTCTTAAGTCGTTGGGAGGATTCAAGAGAGCAGGAGGCCCCTCGCTTGTAGGCAGGATTTTAACGATCCTCCAACTTCCGCCTGTGGGATTATGGCCGATTTTTCCGCAACCGCACCCGCTCAAAGACTTTTCTTCAAAACCATTATGGTGATTACCGGGGCAGGTTGAGTCGTTCCCTTGTCAGTATGATTTCAGGAATGTCACGATCTGCGTCGGACCAGATTCGGAGAAATTCTTTATACTCGGCCATCGCTCGTTCCCTTTGACCTCTGCGTTCGTAGACTTCGGCCAGATGGAAATGTACGAGCGGGTAATTCGGGTTGAGGCGCAGAATGCGCTCGTATTCGGCGACCGCTTCGTCGAGTCGCCCCAGTTCCAGGTAGGCGTTGGCCAAACAATCTTCTTTCGTATCCGCCGTCCAGATCAGAGGCGGTTGGCGGGCGGTCTCTTTGAAGCTTTCAATCGCCGTGTCGGTCTGACCGCGCTTGAGCGCGATGTAGCCGCGACTGAAATAATACAATTTCGGATTCAGTCTGCGCCCCCGGTTGGTAATGGTTTGCTGATCGAGCCAATGCTGATTCATTTCTTCAGCCGTGTCAAAGCTTCCCTCATCAACCGCTGCCATTATTTGCACAGGGATGGGAAACCGGAAATAGCGGCTCGCCTTTTCTGCCGCCTGCGCCGCCTGACGATAATCTTTTTTTCTCCAATAGATCAAAGAAAGGTTTTCATAACCCCTGCCCCGCTCGATGTATGATGGCGCGATTTCGATGTAGCGACTGAACTGTTCGGCTGCGGCTCGATAGCGCCCTTGCTGATAATAGGTATTTGCCAAGTGAACGCGGGCGACCTCGAAATCGGGATTGAGCGCGAGCGCCCGGTTATATTCGTCCAGAGCTTCCTCGTATCGGCCGGCCCACTGATAACTCAAGCCCAGGCTGTCGTGCGCATTCGGCAGGGCAGGCGCGAGCGCGACATATTGCCGGTGTGCGGCTATCGCTTCGTCGTGTTTGCCCATTTCGCTATAAACCAATCCCATGGTGTTGTATAAGTCTTTCGCCTGCGGATCGACGGCCAGCCCGCGCTTCAACACCTCTATGGATTCTTCATGCCGCGCTTCTCCCTGTAGCAGGCGGCCCAACTGCAAGTAAGCTTCGACTTCGAGCGGGTAATCGGCCGTAATCTCGCGCATGGTCCGGGTAGCGCCGGCCCAGTCGAGATTGGCTATCTGCGACCAGGCGGTAAGGTGGAGCTTGTCTTTTTCGCTCAAGCGATTGGCCAGTTGGAAGGCTTTTTCCAGATAAGGTTTGGCTTTAGCCACCTGCCCCGAAGCTATGGCATAGACATAACCGATTCGCGCATACGCCATAGCGAATTCCGAATCCAGGGCAATCGCTTTTTTCAGCAATTCGACCGCTGCCGTATTGTCCAGCCCCTGCGCCTTTTCCAGCGCCAGCGAATAGTAGCGATAAGCCTCCAGATTATTCGTCACCGTTTGAGCAACCGTCTCTGTCGCTTCGGTCTCCGGTGAGGCTCCCAGTTGATTGGCGATTTTGAGCGACAACAGGTCGATCTGCGAGAGGATTTGCGCCTGTTTATCCGCGACCAGGCGTTCGGTCGACAGCAGTTCGCCGTTGCGACCGTCGTAGAGTTGCAGGTCGATGCGAACACTCTCGTCGAGCCTGGCAAAACTGCCTAGCACGATAGTATCGGCTTGAATCTGTCGGGCGATTTCGAGCGCCTTTTGCAAGGTGATGTTGTCGCCCGGTTTGTATCCGGTTCGTTCCAGCACGAGATGGAGTTGCTGGCGGTTGAGGACAGCGAGCTTTTTCGAGCGCGAAAGATTATTGATCAACATATCGGCCAGGCCTTCGCGCAGCCAGTCGAGTTCAGGGGTGTTCGATTGATTGTCGAGGTACATCACGGCGACGGATTTCCTGCCTTTCGCGGGAGCCAGGTCGAGGTCGAGCGCAGGAGAGGAAGTCGGACGAAAAAATCTATAGCCTGCGTAGCCGCCCGCCAGAATCAGAATCACTGCCAGGGCAATCCATGAAGCCATACGACGATGCCGGAACCTCGCCGGCGCTTGAGGCAAAGCTCGCGCCCGCGCGGCCTCGCTCAGGCTTCTCTCAGAAACTGATGGGAGGTCGGTCTCTTCAACTTCGACCTGATATGTCGTGATCTCGGTTTCGACTACGGCGAGGGCCGGCTGCGGCCATTCTTCTTCGACCGGCCCGACGAAGCGATAGCCCGCTTTCGAGACGGTCTTCAGGAATCGCTGTTGGCGAGAGTCGTCGCCAAGCGCCTTGCGGATATCCATGACACACCTGGTCAGCGCATCATCGGTGACCGCCGTGCCCTGCCATAAGCTTTCCCATAACTCTTCTTTCGTCACAAGCCTGTGACGCTGTTCGAGCAGGTAGAGCAACACCTGAAATGTCTTATGGCGCAGATGCAACTCCGTCCCCTGGCGGCGGACACAACCTCGCACAGTATCAACTTCAATATCGGCAATATGATAAATCTTGTCGCCCGTTCTGCTCATACCTGTTTTATGGCTCGTATCGGTAAAATTGCGGAAAAATTCCGGATTTCTTTCGTTACTTCAGCCGCCATTCGTGAGATACAAAGAAGCGCCCGCTGTTCAGGACAACGGCGCAAGTATAGTACGGCTCATGCTCAGGGAAATCAACATGGCGCACAAGGTCACAGTGAGGGTCACCAGAATCCGGCAGCGAATCATTCAAAGTCGTGAGCCTGCGCTGCGACAGCATTGCCGGTTGTGCCAGCGCGAAGTCGAGATGCTCACCAGTATTGAAGCCGCGAGGGTTTTGGAGATTGATCACCAGACGCTGGCGCTCCTCATTGGCGACGGCAGCCTGCATACGATTCAAACTGTTAGCGGCAACATGCGGGTTTGCAAGGAGTCGCTGTTTTTGAGGTAGGAGGAAGTTATGAAAACAGAAAGAGGTCTTATCATCGTGATGACGGCGCTTTTGCTGTCGCTGCTCATTCCCTGCATCATGTCGCCTGTCGGGAGCAGTGCGAACGGCTCGATTCCAGGCTCAACGCTTCGACTCAAAATGGCCGCCTCTTCGCTCGCGGCCACGCAGGATGAAAAGACGGTCACGCTGACGGTCACGGTCAAGGATGAACAGGGCAAGTTCATTGTCGGCACCCACGTCAACGTCTATCTCCCCCGGCTGGGCGTCCCCAATTTCTTGCGCGACTCCTTACCCGCGGATTACCAGACGGATACAAACGCGAGGGGCATTGCTACGTTTGAGTTCAAAATCAAAGCGGGTGAAAAGCTGAGATTCCTTTTAGAGGTCGTGCGCGAAGATTTCCAAACCATAAAAGAGGACGTTGATCTCGGAACAAACGTTCCCCTGAACATAGCTAAGGAATATGTACTGAAAGCCAGGGCCAAAGGCATTGAGGGAGGGAATACCATCAGCGTCGGCGTCAACGTGTTAAACGATAACTTCGACTTTGTCGAGGGAGCCAGAGTTCTGATTAGAGATTCGGCGCAGGGTGGGTTCGGCGGAGAACGTTACCAGGGATTCACAGGAAGAGATGGGCAAGTGATCATCCCCGTCCAGTTCACTTTGAAAAAGGTATACACGATCGAGGTATCCAAGGAAGGGCACAAACCGGGTAAGAGGTTTCTTGAGTTAGACAAACATCAGGTCGGCACGACGGTTTACGGCGGCGACATCACTATCGAAAGAGCCGCGGGGGTTGCAGTGACGATCACTGTTACGGATCAATCGTCGAAACTTCCCGTGGCCGATGCGGACGTTATTCTGGATGGTGCCGGTTATTACTCGGCCACGACGGATGGTTCGGGCACTGCGACATTGTTTGTCCAGGAAACCGGCAGCTTCGCGGTGAGGATTTCGCAGAATTACTATGAGCCATTCAAGGGCGAGGCGAGATTGCTACAGGGCGAAGACAAGAAGACGTTCAACTTTGCCGTAACGGCGAAACCGAAGAAGGCCGACGGCCCAGGTTCCATAGATGTAACAGTTTTGCAGGGCGACAGGGTTGAGCGGATTGCGGGGTACAACCTGCCGCTGCCTGACGCCCTGGTGACCATAGGGCAGGCGGCCTCAAGCACAGATCGCAGCGGACGGGCCAGTATTTCCGGCGTCTTCGAAGGGAACGTCGAGGTAGTCGTCGAGGCGAGCGGTTACAAGCGTCAGGTCAAGACGGTTCGCATATCCGACAAGCAGCGATTCACAGGAGGAAACGCATCCGTCACTTTCCTCATGCAGCCTGAGTCCGCTGAAGACTTCATCGAGGTCAGCGTCTTCAGCGCCGGTAAGAACGATGGAAGTTCGATGCCGCTGGCAGGAGCGACGGTAAAAGCCGGCGAGGAGACCGCGACCACGAATGCAAGCGGACGGGTGAAGCTGACAGGGAAATTCGAGGGCTCGGTAGAAGTCGCCGTCGAGAAGAGCGGTTATCTGCGTCAAGCCAAAAGCATCAACGCCTCGGGCGGCAAAGGGACGGCGACCTTCACGCTTCAGCTTGAACCGGATGAAGATTCCGTCTCGATAACCGTTATGGGTCAGGATCCGAAGGGCGGAAGCCCCTCACCGATTGCCGGCGCGGAAGTTTCGGCTAACGGACTCACCGCCAAAACCGACAGGGACGGACGCGCGACGATTACGGGAAACTTTAAGAATGGCGTGGAGGTCATCGCACAAGCAAAAGGCTTCGACAGCCAGACGCAACAGGTGAGCATCACGCAACCGGCTCGCACCGGCTCGGCGAACTTTCTTCTTCTGCCTGAACCGCCCCCGCTGCGCTTGATCGTCGAAGTCCTTGATTCGGCGAAACCCAACGATCCACTCGAAGGTGTATCCGTATATGTGCGTCGTCTTGGAACGCGCGTGGGATCATCCCCGCTGGCAGTAGAAGAAACGAACAAGCAAGGTGAAGCCAGAATCGAGTTAAAGGGCAGCGCCGAACAGCTTTCGCAGATTCGTTCCGGTCTTACGCTGCACGTTGTCGGAACCCAGGAGGAACAAACATGGAGTGACATCACGGCAGAACAGTTACTGCCTTCGACGGAAGCTCGACGGGTGACCGTCTTTCTGAAGCGTGATTCGGGACTGCGCAAAGCCGTTGACGAACTCGAACAACGGGTGCTCGCTTGGAATAACGATTTCGTTCTGGCCACGCAATCCCGTGATCTCGCGCAAAAACTGGCCGAGCAAGCTCGACAAGCCAAAGAAAAGGCGGCGGCGCTCTTGAAGGAGATTGAGTTCGCAGGCAAAGCCGCTGCCGGCGCGAACGGCATCAGCGCCATCAGCCTCCAGTGTGGAGAAGCCGCCCGCTTGAAGTCGAACATTCAGGCTTATAAAGCTGAGGCGGCCGCCAAAGAGCAAGCCCTTAAAGCATCGCTTAATAACGCTTCGGCGCTTGCTGCCAATTGCTCGTCGGTGAAAGAGGGCGAGGCAGTTAAAAGAATGTATCGAGAGGCGATTCAACTGGTCGGGGCGATGGGAGCGATCGAGAAGAAGGCTGTGGAGGATGGCAGCAATTTGAAGAAGCTGGCCAATGAAATAAAGCTCCTTGAGAGAATCATCGAAGGGGTGGAAAAGAACGTGGCTGAGATCAGGCAAGAGGCGAGCAAGGCAGAGCAGGCGGTAGCCGTCGTTGGGACCGCTTTCGTCCGCGCCGAGAATCTAACCAAGACCTTATCGACAAGACACTCTGCATTAACCGCCGAGCTTCAGACGCTAAAAACCAAATACAACCTGGATAAGAATGTGGAGGGTCTGCCACCCGAGATGGTGAAACGAGTGGATGTGATGACGCAATTACTCGGAAAGCAGAATAACAATGTGTTTGGTGGCCCTGGTCTGGATTTGCCCAAGACGGTGCAAGAGGTTGCCTCTCAGCTTCAGAAAGATAAGGCGAGCGCTGAAAAGTATCTGGCGCTTTACAAGAGCGGCGCGGTCGGAAACTGCGATGTTGAGGCGATGGATACGAGAGTGCAGGAGATCGGCACGATGGTCACGAATTCGAGTTTTGAACTCGGCCTTGCCGCCGACCTGCCCAACAAAGCGCAAGCTTGCATCAACAAAGGCAAGTGCCAACCCATCATTAACGATGCCCGAACCCTCTTCGAACGATACGCGATCGAGGAAGCAGCCGCGAAGATCAACGAAGCCCGCACGCAGGGCTGTGACGTGAGCGGTCTGGATGAGGAACTCGATTACTGGAAGACTCTGCGCGATGCGGTTGTCTATCTCAAAGTTCGTCAGCAACGCTGCGAGTTTCGGGAAGCTTATGAGTGGGCGTTGAACCTTCCCGCTTCTATTCAAAACAGACCTTTGATGAAGGAGACGTTGAATGAGGTTTATAACGGGCTGAAGGCGCAGGAGCGTATATGGCAACTGCGCAGGAGCGCGAAAGCAGAGGTCGCGAGAACGAACCAGGTATCTTCGGCGGAACCTTTCATCCGGCAGGCAGAACAGATCGCTGCCCCCTACCCGTGTCTGGTCGAGGAGGCCGGCAAGTTCAAGGGTGAATATACGGCCAATGGCGGGGCGGATCAGCCTCCGACGGACGAAGTGCCTGGTGCGTTAGGCGAGAATAAGGCGAAGAAGGATAACCCTACGGATGAGATACCTACAGCGCTAGGAGGACTGACGGGCACCTTGGGATCGTCACGTCCGCCGTTTCCTCCACCCGGCGAGAAGAAGCCGGGTAGCAAAACGCAACAGCCGACAGACGAAGTGCCTGGAGCCCTTGGTTCAAATACAGGTCGCCCTCCGGGTCGTGATGACTCTGGCAAGCCCTCGGGCGGCAAGGCAGGCGGCAACACAGGCGATGCCGGCAGTACGTCAACAGGCTCCGGCGGCAAAGCCCCGCGCCCATGCACCGCCGACGAAACCGGGCTATTCAACAAGATGACAGGCTCCTGGAGATCAATCTCTATAGGCCCGAACATGACGATTAGCGGCTCCTGCGAGCAAGCCAGCGGGACTATATCCTTCCGCGAGTACTGTGAAAGACCAGATTCTACCTACAATACGAGTCTGAAAAGCTATGAGGTCACTTTCACCGGCCGAATGGAAGGCGGTTCGTTGCAGGTCGAGTGGAAGAACCCGGGACATCCCGATAATCCAAAAGGCTCCGGCTCCTGTCGCGTCGGCAGCGAGGGCAATCTCAGTTGCAGCGGCGTGCCTTGCATCCGAACCGGGTTGGCGAAGAAACAGTGATGCGAACCAAGCGAGTTATGCAAGTGTGCGCTGCTCATTTCTCGTGACGGGTGTAAAGGCGTCGGCGGCGGCGCTGATTCTCAACCAGTCTCTGAAGGACAGGAGCGATAAATTATGACAAACAAATTCTTCACCATCATTCTTTTCGCGTTCGTCAGTTGTGCGACCTGTTTCGGGCAAAGTCCCTTTCAAGGACTCACGCCCGGCGCGAGCACGCGCAGCGAGGTGGCAAACGTCTTGGGTCAGCCCGTGCGAACGATCAGCGCAACTCTTTTTGAGTACAACCCGCCTGCCGGAATCGCCAGGGTCGAGGTGAAGTATCAAGCAGACGGCGACAGAGTTGAGCGAATCGAAGTCTATTTCCTCAGACCTGTCACGCGCGCGGCCCTGCTTCAGAAGTTCAACCTGCCTGAGCAGGCCGACGCAAAGGCGACGAACGCGGAAGGAAACCTTGTGGAATACTACGCCACCCCGTCCCTGCTTGCGCTGACATACGCATCAGCGGACACAGGAGGCGGAGTGAGCCGGATCGGTTACTACAGTCGAGAATTGTTCGAAAGGGCGGCGACTGCGGACGGCAGATTGCCATCAGAAGGCAGACCAGGAAATCCACCGGGCATCACCGCTTCCGATTCCGGGACCGCGTGGACGGTTCCTACCGATACCGTCATCATCGTGCAGATGATTACGAGCATCACTTCAAAGAACGCGAAGGTCGGCGACCGTGTCAGCGCAAGCGTGATTGCGCCGGTCTCTATCAATGGAAGAGAGGTCATTCCCGTCGGCGCGGTTGTCGAAGGGCAGGTCACACAGGTTGCGCAGGCAAAACGCATGAGCAGGCCGGGAATGATAGCAGTCGATTTCGACGAGGTGGTCTTTGCCAACGGCTCGCGCGCCGGCATTGTCGGAACATTGACATCGGCCAACCCTGAAGAGCGAAGCAAGATCGACAGTGAAGGGCGAGTATCGCCTGATGGCAGCAATCGCGCGGTTGTCTTTATAGGAGGCGGCGCAGGAGCGGGGGCGGCGATAGGAGCGATCAGCGGCGGCGGGAAAGGGGCCGCCATCGGCAGCGCGGCGGGAGCGGCCACGGGCGTTGCAGTCGCTCTGCTGATGAAAGGGCCGGAGGCGGAGATAAAGACGGGCTTGCGATTCGGCATTCAGCTTTCCCGTCCGCTCATAGTGAGAGAGGGTTTTCTCGGCGAAAAGCAATAGCCGGAAATCATCAAGTCAATAACGACGTGCCGACCCATGCGAACAAGCTCCATTACGATCTTCGCAATCGTCTGCTGGACGCTCACGATCAGCATACATGACACACATTGCATAACGACGCTCGACGAAGTTTCGGAGAACGCGCCGCGCATATTCCGTCGGCGTCCGCTAAATCGAACCACACAGGATTAGGACAGAGATGAAGTTCAGAGTTCAAGCTTTAGCTTGCTTGATTCGAGTGCCAGCAACCTGAAGGTTGAACTCTGAACTCCGCTCCTATCATCGGGTGAGTCTACCAATCTCATAAGGTTCGATTTAGATGCTCTGCTCGGCAGAGTCGGCTGACCCACTGCTTGAGTTGTTCACAAAGACCTTCGCGCCGCCGGATTATTCGCGGCGAGTCGGCCCTCTCAATAAAGCTCTAGCTATACTGCGCGCGGGGCAAAATGAAAATTTTTCCAGAGAGGAACGCTTATGTGGAGTGCGCCGCCCTTTTTCTTTCTTCAGAGATTTCTTTCTTCTT
>JAKEHD010000396.1 GCA_022615215.1 Blastocatellia bacterium | reverse complement strand
GAGCAGGGGAGCAGGGGAGCAGAGGAGCAGGGGTCAGTTCTCAGCCGTCAGCAACCACAAATCAGCCGTCAGCCGTCAGCCGTCAGCCATCAGCAACACCCGGTGATTTCGAGAAATCATGGCGGCGCGCGCTTCACGATGGGTTCATCGCAAACACCGCGCTGCCGCAGAAACAGGTCTCGCTGAGAGCCGATTGGGCGAGTCAGATTGCCCCTTCGAATGCTCCCGCATCGGGCGACCGGTTGGAAGTCATATTCCGGCCAGACCCGTGTGTCTACGACGGCAGGTTCGCAAACAACGGCTGGCTTCAGGAATTGCCCAAACCGCTCACGAAGCTCACATGGGACAATGCCGCGCTGATGAGTCCCGCGACGGCCGGGAGGCTCGGTCTCAATTATGAATTTTCTTCGAGGGGGGGCGAGCACGGAGAGGTCTTCGTCGATGAAATCGAGTTGAGCTATAAAGGGCGCACGGTTCGCGCGCCCGTATGGATAGCGCCCGGCCACGCAAACGACTCAATTACGCTGCATCTCGGATACGGGCGGACGCGCGCGGGCCGTCTGGGCACGGGAGCCGGTTTCAGCGCTTACGCAATTCGAACGAGCGATGCGCCCTGGTCAGGCGCGGGAATTGAAATTCGCAAGACGGGCGAGCGACGCGCGCTTTCCAACACTCAAGGCCACTGGAACATGGAGGGCCGCGACATAATTCGCTCAGGCACGCTCGATCATTATAAAAAGCATCCGAGCCTCGCGCCTGAACATGCGCACGAGATAGGTAAAGAACTCACTCTATATCCTGAGCATGAATATCCGGGTTATTCGTGGGGCATGGCTATCGACCTGAACGCCTGCACTGGTTGCAGCGCGTGCGTCGTTGCATGTCAGGCTGAAAATAACATCCCCGTAGTCGGCAGGGAAGAGGTCGCCGCCGGGCGCGAAATGCATTGGATAAGGATTGATCGCTATCACAAGGGCGATCCCGATAACTCCGAATCCATAGAGACGCTCTTCCAGCCGGTCCCCTGCATGCAATGCGAAAACGCGCCCTGCGAACTCGTATGCCCCGTCGCGGCCACTGCTCATAGCGCAGAGGGACTCAACGACATGGTTTATAACCGCTGCGTGGGGACTCGATATTGTTCGAACAACTGCCCGTACAAGGTGCGAAGGTTCAACTTCCTGCTCTATCAGGACTGGGACACGCCGAGTTACAAGCTTATGCGCAACCCGGAGGTGTCTGTTCGCAGCCGGGGCGTCATGGAGAAATGCACATACTGCGTTCAGCGGATCAATCGCGCGAAGATCGGGGCGGAAAAAGAGAATCGCCAGGTCCGCGACGGCGAGATCAAGACTGCATGCGAAGCCGTATGCCCCGCCGAAGCCATAGTCTTCGGCAACATCAAAGACCCGAACAGCCGCGTCGCCAAATTGAAGGCCGAAAAGCGAAACTACGGATTGCTCGAAGAACTCAACACGCGCCCGCGCACGACTTATCTCGGAGCAGTGCGCAACACGAATTCGGGGATAAAAAGAAAGGATGAGGGATAAGGATAAGCGGAGGGGCAGAGGGCAACGAAGCAGGGGAGCAGAGGAGCAGGGGAGCAGGGGAGAGGAAAAGCACCTCTGCGCTCCTGCACAAAAAACATCACGAAGGATGAGATGAGCACAAAGGACATAGAGACCCAGGAGTATATACCCGATCATCTGCTCGACGAGCCGACCATAACTCCCGTCATACGTCCGGGGCACACCTTCGGCACGGTCACGGACAAGATCAGCGCCATCGCCCTCACGCGCAAGACCCCGCGCGGATGGTATATAGGATTTGCCATAGCGTTCGCCCTCGCGATGATGCTCTTTTATTCGCTCGCCCAGTTGGTACTGGTAGGCACGGGGATATGGGGATTGAACGTCCCCGTAGCCTGGGGGTTTGCAATCATCAACCTTGTATGGTGGATAGGAATCGGGCACGCGGGCACATTGATTTCTGCCATACTGCTATTGCTCAGACAGAACTGGCGCACCTCTATAAACCGCTTCGCCGAGGCGATGACTCTTTTTGCGGTCGCCTGCGCGGGTATATTTCCGGTCTTCCATACCGGAAGGCCGTGGCTCGCTTACTGGCTCTTTCCTTATCCCAACACCATGAAGATGTGGCCCAATTTCCGCAGCCCGCTCATGTGGGACGTGTTCGCCATTTCGACTTATGCATCGGTGTCGGCGCTCTTCTGGTTCATAGGGCTGATACCCGATTTCGCAACGCTCCGCGACAGGGCGCGCAGCCGTTCGGGCCAGGTGATATACGGGATGCTTGCAATGGGATGGCGCGGGTCCGCTCGTCACTGGCACCGTTACGAGACGGCCTATCTGCTGCTTGCGGGGCTTGCCACGCCGCTCGTGCTTTCGGTTCATACGGTCATAAGCTTCGACTTTACGATAGGCATAACACCCGGCTGGCACGCGACGATCTTTCCGCCTTACTTCGTGGCGGGCGCGATATACGCGGGTTTTGCCATGGTCCTGATCCTCGCTATACCGATACGAAAGTTCTACGGTCTCGAAGACTTCATAACCATGCGCCATCTTCGCAACATGGCGAAGATCATGCTTGCGACGGGGCTTATAGTCGGCTACGGGTATATGATGGAAGCCTTCTTCGGCTGGTACAGCGCAAACCAGTACGAAGGCTTCATGATACGGAACCGTATGACAGGGCCTTACGCGCCCTTTTACTGGGCGTTGATCTTTTGCAACATCATTGCTCCGCAGATACTATGGTCGCGCCGCATGCGCAACAGCGTACCCGTTCTGTTTATAACCGCGCTGATAGTGAGCGTGGGGATGTGGCTTGAGCGATTCGTCATCGTCGTAACGAGTCTGCACCGCGACTATTTGCCTTCGTCCTGGGGCATGTATCGCGGCTCGTTCTGGGATTGGAGCACATTCATAGGCACTATAGGATTATTTGTCGCCCTGCTGTTCCTGTTCCTGCGATTCCTCCCGATGATCTCTATATTCGAGATGAGGACCATACTGCCGCAGGCGGAAGTGAAGGAGGCGAAAGAGTAGCAGGGGAGCAGAGGAGCAGAGGAGCAGAGGAGCAGAGGAGCAGAGGAGCCAGGGTCCGATCACCCCTGCACCCCTGCGCAGTTTGCGAGGTATGATTATGAAAGAAGAGCCATCACCCATATACGGCCTGATGGCCGAGTTCGACAACCCGACAGAGATAGTAGCAGCGGCGCATCGGGCTTATGAGGAAGGGTATCGCAATATGGACGCCTTCACGCCTTTTCCCATCGAGGAATTGAGCGAGGCGATAGGCTTTCATCACAACCGGCTCCCGCTCATAGTCTTGATCGGCGGCATAGTCGGATGCCTCGGCGGATACCTTCTGCAATATTGGGTCGCGGTCATAGAGTACCCGCTCAACATAGGGGGCCGCCCATTTCATAGCTGGCCCGCGTTCATACCGATCACATTTGAGACGACGGTGCTTGTGGCGGCGCTTTCTGCGGTGTTCGGGATGCTGGCGCTCAACGGACTGCCGCGCCCGCACCACCCCGTATTCAATGTGCCGAACTTCAAACTGGCGAGCCGCGACCATTTCTTTTTGTGTATAGAATCGAAAGACCCGAAATTCGACCGCAAGCAGACCCGTCAGTTCCTCGAAGGTCTCGGAGGTAAGGTGAGTGATGTCGAGCTTTCATAAAGAAAAAAGGAAAAGCAAAAAAGCGCATAGCTGCCTGTCGGAAAACAAAACGCATGCAGATCGACGCGCTTTAACTTTTGCCTTTTTACTTTTTACTTTTGCCTTTTTTGCGTCCGCCTGTCGTCAGGACATGCACGATCAGCCCAAGTACATACCCATGAGGTCGAGCGCCTTTTTTGATGACGGAACCTCTGCGCGCACGCCTGTCGCGGGCACGGTCGCGCGCGGTCAGCTAAGAGAAGATGAGCACCTATACACGGGCAAGACCGGGCAGCAGTTCGCCGCGACTTTTCCGTTCGAGATCACAAGCGATATGCTCAACCGAGGGCAGGAGCAATACGATATTTTCTGCTCCGTTTGCCACGACCGCACGGGCGCGGGCAACGGCATGATCGTACAGCGTGGCTTTCGCCGCCCACCTTCGTTTCACATAGACCGGTTGCGCGAGTCGCCGCCCGGTTACTTCTTCGATGTCATCACGAACGGATTCGGCGCAATGTCTGATTACTCGGCTCAGATCACACCGGAGGATCGCTGGAAGATCATCGCTTACATTCGCGCTCTGCAACTGAGCCGGAACGCGACAATTGAGGATTTGCCGCCCGAAGAGCGCGACAAACTGAACCGGGGAGGGCAAACCAGATGAGCGAAATATCCTACGCCGCCCCTGCTGAAATAGATCATTACCGCCAGCGCGCGCTCGTTATCGGAGTGGTGGCTCTCGTGCTATGCGCTGCGAGCGCGGCCATCATCAAAGATCGCATCTTCTTTTCATACCTCGTGGGGTTCGTCTTCTGGACGGGCGTGGCGTTGGGCAGCCTCGCCATAGCGATGCTGCATCAGTTGTCGGGCGGCAACTGGGGGGTCGTCATAAGGCGATTACTCGAATCGGCTACAAAAACATTTCCGTTGCTTGCGATACTGTTTCTGCCTGTGGTCGCCGGACTGCTCTTCGGTGATTTGTACGAGTGGGCGCACATCGAAAAAGTTACAGGCAAAGAGCGAGAGATACTCGAACACAAGAAATTCTATCTAAACACCCTGTTCTTCCTGGGGCGGGCGGCCTTCTACTTCATTGTCTGGATATCGCTCACATACCTCTTCAACAAGTGGTCGCGCGAGCAGGACGAGACGGGAGACCGTCGCCTACAGAGAAAGCTTCAGATACTCAGCGGGCCGGGGATAGTGCTCTACGGATTGACGGTGACATTCTCTTCGATTGACTGGGTTATGTCTCTGGACCCGGAATGGTTCTCCACGATATTCGGGGTACTCTTTATGGGCGGGCAGGGACTCAGCGCCCTTGCGCTCATAATCGCGCTGCTCGTTTTGCTGTCGAAACACGAACCGCTTGCAAGCAAAGTCAAGCCCGCGCACCTTCACGACCTGGGCAAGTTGATGCTGGCATTCGTGATGCTGTGGGCCTATTTCAACTTCTCGCAGTTCCTTATTATATGGGCCGGCAATCTGCCCGAAGAGATACCCTGGTACATACGCCGCTTGCAGGGCAGTTGGAAATGGGTCGGGCTGATGCTCGTCGTGTTCCACTTCGCCCTGCCGTTCTTTCTGTTGCTGTCGCGGGATTTGAAGCGCAATGCCCGCAGGCTGATTACGGTGGCGCTGCTTGTGGTCTTTATGCGTTTCATAGATGTGATCTGGCTGATCGCGCCGGAGTTTCAGGAAAAAGATTTTACTGCGCGAAAGCTCGGAATAGTTATGGATTTCGTCGCGTTGATAGGCGTCGGCGGGATATGGATGTGGTTCTTTCTATCGAGGCTGAAGGAGAGACCCATACTGCCGCTGCACGACCCTAACTGGGAGGACGCAGAATCGTGATGCGTGATGAGTAAAACAAGCAACTGGCTTGTGAGAGGCTAACTGCCTGATAAACACATGCTCTTGGAGAAGCACTTGATTTATGGACGAGATTGGAGATCACACAAAAAATAGCGAAGCGCACGGCGACCATCACTCTGAAGGCACGGGTGTGGGCTACGAACAGAGCGACGTAAAAATAGGAGTCATCATCCGGTTCGGTATCGGACTGGCGGTGGGCACTGCGGTGGTGCTCCTTTTGATGTGGGGCCTCTTCAAATACTTCGAGGCCCGCGAGACTGAACAGGAGCAAGCCCTCGTGCCCGCCACCCGCATCGCAACCGATCAACCGAGGCGTCCGTCCGGGCCTGTGCTTCAGGGCGCGCCCGGCAGCAAGTTCGAATTGAAAGACCCTGTAGAGGAAATGGAGGAATGGCTCAGGACCGAAGACGAACAACTTAACAAAGCGGGTTGGGTAGACGAGAATGCAGGCACAGTCAGGATACCGATAAACCGGGCCAAAGAGTTGTTGCTCGAACGGGGCTTGCCTGTCAGAGGCCGGGCCATCACACCAGAACAAGAAGTCTCTGCATTAGTCAAAGCAGTGCATGGTATGTCATTCAATCAAGAGACCGCTCCGGCCGGGCCGTCCGCTTCAGGCAAAACAGGCCAGGGGCAATCCTCTGAGGTGAAGCGATGATAAAACAAAGGCAAAAGGCAAAAGGCAAAAGGCAAAAGGCAAAAGTACGGAATCGTTTTTTCCTTGTTACTGCCCTCCCCTCCCTTACGGTCGGGGTACTGATTTTCCTTATGATCGCGCCCGCTTTTGCTCAGAAGCCCCCTACGGATGCGCGGCTCGATCAGGGACTGCCTGCGAAATTGCGCAATGTCGGGATAGATCAGCGATTGAACGAGCGAGTGCCGCCCGACCTCACGTTCCGCGATGAGCAGGGAAAGACGGTTCTATTGGGCGATTACCTGGGGCGCAAGCCTGTGATACTTGCGCTCGTTTATTATCGTTGTCCTCTGCTCTGCAATCAGGTGCTTGCGGGGCTGGCCTCAAGCCTCGGCGTGCTCTCTTTCGATGTGGGCAAAGAGTTCGATGTCTTAACGGTAAGCTTCGATGCGCGCGAGACCCCTGAGATTGCGGCTGCCAAAAAAGAAGAGTATATCGAGCGATACAAGCGAGAGGGCGCGGCCGCAGGATGGCATTTTCTGACCGGAGACCAGGCGGCGATAGACGCTCTCACGCGCGCGGTCGGGTTCCGTTATGAGTACGACCCCGAAACAGATCAATTCGCGCACGCGAGCGGCATACAGGTGTTGACCTCCGACGGCAAGCTCGCGCGCTACTTTTACGGCATAGAGTATGCGCCGCGAGATGTGAGGTTCGGTCTCATCGAAGCCTCGCAAAACAAGATAGGCTCGCCCGTGGATCAGTTGCTTCTTTACTGCTATCACTACGACCCGGCTACGGGAAAGTACGGCGCGGTGGTTATGAACATGGTCCGTGTCGGCGGCGTCATCACCCTGATATGTTTGATAGCGATGATGCTTCTATTGAAACGACGCAATCCAGGGGAGCAGGGGAGATGTTGATAGCTGATAGCTGACGGCTGATAGCTGATAGCTGATGGCTGATAGCTGATAGCTGACGGCTGACGGCTGATAGCTGACGGCTGACGGCTGATAGCTGACGGCTGATAGCTGACGGCTGACGGCTGATAGCTGACGGCTGATAGCTGACGGCTGACCATTGACTACCGATTAGGAGGAACCGTTTAGCTTATGCAGCAGTGGATACCGTTCATGCCTGAAGATGCTTCCACCCTGTCGGGCCGGGTGGATAACTTCTACTTCTTTCTGGTCGGACTCAGCGTATTTTTCTTCACGCTGATCGCGGGATTGGAGATTTATTTCGCCTTGAAGTATCGCCGTCAGCGGCCCGACGAAATCCCCCGACCCGTTCGCAGCGCGGTCAGGCTCGAAGTCGTTTGGATAGTGATACCGTTCATCCTCTCCATGACGATCTTCGCCTGGGGCGCGAGCATATATTTTTCCATGTATCGCATGCCTAAGGACGCGCTCGAAATCTACGTTGTAGGCAAACAGTGGATGTGGAAGCTACAGCACATGGAGGGGCAGCGGGAGATCAACGAGTTGCATGTGCCCGTAGGCCGCAAGGTCAAATTGATAATAACGACCGAAGACGTGATCCATTCTTTCTATGTGCCCGCCTTTCGCGTGAAGGTGGATGCGGTGCCGGGCCGATATACTTATCTATGGTTCGAAGCGACGAAGCCGGGCCGCTATCACCTATACTGCGCCGAATACTGCGGGACCAATCACTCAGGCATGATAGGCTGGGTCTACGCTATGGAACCGGCCGACTATCAGGCGTGGCTCGGCGGCGGCGCTCCCGAAGAATCGCTCGCCGATTCAGGAGAGAAGCTGTTTCAACAACTGGCCTGCAACAACTGCCATCGCGCGGGCGCTCGCGATCGCGGCCCTGTGCTCGACGGACTCTTCGGCAACCCTGTGGCGTTAGATAACGGGCAGACGGTACTGGCCGACGAGAGTTACCTGCGCGAATCGATACTCAACTCTCAGGCGAAGATCGTGGCGGGGTTCCAGCGGCCTTCGCTCATGCCGACCTTCCAGGGTCAGATCAGCGAGGAGCAATTGTTACAGTTGATAGCTTACATAAAATCCCTGAGTCCGCAGGCGGGAGCGGGAGGCGCTTCCCCCGCTGCGTCACCGTCTCCGCCCGGCGGCTCGTCCGGCACGAATTCACAGCAAGGGAATAATAAATGATTAGCACAGCGCCCAAACCATCAGAAGTAATCGTGCCGCCGCAAAGGCATTACCTCAATGCCGGTTACGGCGTGAAGTCCTGGTTGTTGACGACCGATCACAAACGCATAGGGCTGCTCTATCTGGCTTCGATCACGTTGTTTTTCTTCCTCGGCGGCGCGTTCGCAACCATCATAAGATTGGAACTGGCCACGCCTGCGGGCGATCTGGTCTCCTCGGAAAACTACAACAAGTTTTTCACCATGCATGGCGTGGTGATGATCTTCTTCTTTCTCATCCCATCGGTGCCCGCCGTGCTCGGAAATTTTTTGATCCCGCTTATGATCGGAGCTAAAGACGTGGCCTTCCCGCGCCTGAACCTTCTGAGCTGGTACGTCTACAACATAGGCGCGATCATCACGCTCTATGCAATCATCGCGGGCGGCGTCGATACCGGATGGACCTTCTATGCGCCACTCAGCACGACGTATTCGAACACGAACGTCATGGCGACAGGCGTAGGCATATTCATCACGGGGTTCTCTTCCATACTGACCGGATTGAACTTCATCGTGACCATACACACCCTGCGCGCTCCGGGGTTGACATGGCTCAAGATGCCGCTGTTTTTATGGGCGCATTACGCGACCAGTTTGATACAGGTGTTGGGAACGCCGGTGATCGCTATAACGATCCTTCTGCTCGCGTTCGAGCGGGCGGTCCACGTGGGGATATTCGACCCGGCGCTCGGGGGCGACCCCGTCTTGTTTCAGCACCTCTTCTGGTTCTATTCGCACCCGGCCGTTTACATAATGATACTGCCTTCGATGGGCATAGTGAGCGAGATCGTGGCTACTTTCGTGAGAAAGAATATCTTCGGCTACAAGTTCATCGCCTTTTCGAGCATAGCGATAGCGGTATTCGGTTTTCTGGTGTGGGGCCATCACATGTTCGTAAGCAGCCAGTCGGTCTACGCGGGGATGGTATTTTCGTTCCTGAGCATGGCTGTAGCCATTCCCTCGGCGGTAAAAGTTTTCAACTGGACGGCCACGCTCTATAAGAGTTCGGTTTCCTATCAGACGCCCATGCTATACGCATTCGGCTTCATAGGGCTGTTCACGATAGGGGGACTCACAGGACTGTTTCTGGCCGCGCTCGGATTCGATGTTCACGTGCATGACACTTACTTCGTGGTGGCGCACTTTCACTACATAATGGTTGGAGGAGCGATAATGGGCTACCTGGGCGGACTCCATTACTGGTGGCCCAAAATATCGGGGCGCATGTACCCTGAAGGGTGGGCGAAGCTCGGAGTGCTGACAATATTCGTCGGATTCAACCTGACGTTCTTCCCGCAGTTTTTGCTCGGCTATATGGGAATGCCGCGCCGATACCATGCTTACTCGGAAGAGTTCCAGGTACTCAACGTGATGTCGTCGGCGGGGGCTTCGATACTGGCGGTGGGCTATCTGCTGCCTATGATCTATCTTATATGGTCTATGAGATACGGGCCTGTTGCGAGCGCGAACCCCTGGCCCTCGACGGGACTTGAGTGGCGCACCAGTTCGCCGCCGCCGCCCGAAAATTTCGAGAAGACGCCTGTCGTGACCTGGCACGCTTACGAATTCAAGCCGCGCGATCAGGCTGAGATAGTTGGAGAGTTTTAGAGTGATGTGTAATCGCTTCGCTCTGTCCGTAGTCAGTGGTCCGTCGTTCTTTAGCCAGAGACCTGGAAGAAGTACAACGGACGGAAGCGTACTCGCTGCCGGACAACGGACGAAGGACAAATCAAGCATCACTGATGGGAGAGCTAAAGTTGGCTGAAAGTCATGCTGCAACAGTGGAAGGCTCAGGGCCTTCTACAACTGCGCTTGCGCACCATTTCGAAGACATGGAGCAGCAGCGCGAGGCCGGGACTCTGGGAATGTGGGTCTTCCTGATAACGGAGATCATGTTCTTCGGCGGAATGTTCCTGGCCTACACGCTCTACAGGTCGAAATACCCGGACGAATTCGCTCGGGGCAGTCGCGAACTCAGTATTTTGCTTGGCGGCATCAACACCGTCGTGTTGATAGGCAGCAGCCTGACCATGGCGATGGCGGTCCACAGCGCGCAGACGGGCAATCGCAAAAAGCTGATCGGGTTTCTGGCCGTGACCTTATTGCTGGGACTGACCTTTTTAGGAATCAAAGCGGTCGAATACACAGAGAAGTTCGAGCATCATCACTTCCCCGGCGTCAATTTCAAGCTTGGGGAGCATAGTGAGACCGCATCGCAGGTTGCGCAAAAACCTGATGGCGCAGCAGCCCAACCCCAGGCCCAAAAACCTGTCCTGGACTCCAAGCGCGTGCAACTGTTTTTCTGGATATACTTCGCTATGACGGGGATGCACGCCCTGCACATGATAATAGGGGCGGGGGCGCTGTCATTTTTGATCTACTATTCACGCAAGGGCCGTTACACTCCTGAGTATTACGCCCCCGTAGAGTTGACGGGGCTGTACTGGCACTTCGTCGACATAGTGTGGATATTCCTCTTCCCGCTTCTGTATTTGCTGGGCCTGCACGAATGAAGGGTGAAAAAAATGTCTGAGCACATAGTACCGATAAAAATCTACCTGAGCATCTGGCTGACCCTGATGGTCCTGACAGGGGTGACGATTTGGGTAGCATACTACGACCTGAAACAATTCAGCGTCATCGTCGCCCTTTCGATAGCCGTATTCAAAGCTCTGCTTGTGGTCCTATATTTCATGCACGTCAGGTACAGTTCCCGGCTGACCAAAGTGATAATCGCGGCGGGGGTTTTCTGGCTGATAATCTTGATAGCCCTCACGTTCAGCGATTACTGGACCAGAAACTGGCAGGCCGCTTTCTAGCGAACGCCTGGCGGCCGGCTCGCAGGAATGCGAAAGCTCCCGCTCATCAATCGTCCGTAGCCGAGGGTTGTCGATAAAACAGCCTCTCCTCTTCATCTCACTCTACAGGCCCTTGCATTTCAGCGCCCTCGATTCAGGGTTTATATATAAATTACAGAGACCTTACGTTAAACGCCCCTACTGCCGGTGCGCGACGAGCCTTCAAGCGATTCCGGGCATTCTGATTAATCGTGCAATGATTTCCCAGGAAATTCCGTCTATAGATTTTGAATGGTTTTAGAGCAAGCAGGTAAGGGGAAATGTAGAACCGTCGCATCAGGCGGCGTTCCTTTGGGACTTAATGAGAAGGGATCAGGCTTCGTCCCAGGGCAAAAGTAGAAAGGAAAAAGGGGGATGGGCTTCTCCCTGTAATGAATACCCGCTTTTGTCATATATTCATGACAGGATTCGCCTGTCGTATCAGGCCCCTTATTTGAGGGGCCGGGAAAAGATGTATAACTTTTGAAAGGAGTTCAACATGGAAACTATCGTCACTGCCCCTCTACCATTCCCAGGTCGCGTGGTTAAGCAAAACCACAAGGACAAGGCTACCGTTCTATCAATTCAAGCGCGCCTTAATGCGATGGGCTGCGGCCCAATCGATGAAGATGGGGATTTCGGCAAACAAACACGAAACGCCGTCTTGCTGTTTCAGACTCGTTTCACTGATACAGATGGTTTGCCTTTAAAGATCGATGGAGAGATTGGCCCAATTACCTGGGCTGCTCTGTTTGGCGCACAATCGGTTCCGGTTAGAAATGACACATCCTCGGCTCTCCTCACTGCCGTTCTTGAGGTAGCAGTAAGCCAGATTGGAGTTCGAGAAGTCCCCCCCGGTTCCAATCGCGGCCCTCAGGTCGACCAGTACGTTAGATCTGTAGGTCTGAGTCCGACGGGCCGGTTTGCCTGGTGCGTCGCCTTTGTTTACTTCTGCTTTGAAGAGGCGGCAAAAAAACTCGAACGCTCCAATCCAATGGTTAAGACCGCAGGAGTCATTGACCACTGGAATAAGGCAGGAGCCCAGAATATCCCGCGAATTACAGCCGCCAGGGCGAGCAATAGCCCATCGCTTGTGAAGCCAGGCCATATCTTCGTTATAAGTCATGGAGCGGGTCTTGGTCACACAGGGTTAGTCGAGCGTGTAACGGGCGGTAAACTTGTCACTATAGAAGGCAATACCAATGAGGGTGGATCGCGTGAAGGTATCGGCGTATTTCGACGCCCGATGCGCAAGATAGTATCAATAAACAAGGGGTTTATTGATTATAGTAGCCTATAAATCGAACCACATGGGATCGCCCTGAATCTGTGTGAAACAGCCAGAGAATGCGCTCGTTAGCTGACCATTTCGAATTGGTTGAACACGAAGATATAAGGAGGAAAGATTTATGCGAATCCTAAAAGTTGAAGACTCAGGCCCGGAGGTTTCGAGGCTTCAGGAGAGATTGAAAGAGTCGGGGTTCAACCCCGGCGCTATTGACGGCCGCTTCGGATTGGGCACCGAAGCGGCCGTCATCGCATTCCAGAAGAGCAAGGATCTTCTGGCCGATGGTATAGCGGGTCCGAAAACGCTCGGCGCGCTCGGCCTGACAGGGGATGCCGATACCAGCGAAGTCAGCTATCAGCCATCAGCTATCAGCTATCAGCTAAAAGTTCGAACCACTGATTACACAGATTTCTCAGATATTTTTTGTGCTATCTGTGTTATCTGTGTTATCTGTGGTTGAATACTTGCCCTGACG
>JAKEHD010000395.1 GCA_022615215.1 Blastocatellia bacterium | reverse complement strand
GTTAAAGCAACGACGGACCACTGACGAAGGACGGAAGCGTACTTATGAGCGACCACGCGATTACGCGACCACGCGATTACGCGACCACGCTCCGCTGCCGGACAAAATAGTGATGACGATTTTATGACAGAAATCCCAAAGGCTTATGATCCTCACGGCACGGAAGACCGGTGGTACTCTTTCTGGGAGTCGCGCGGGCACTTCAAACCCGAAGGACGTGGACCGCGCTACACGATAACCATTCCTCCACCGAATGTGACGGGCTCGCTTCACATAGGGCATGCGCTCTGCTATTCCATTCACGATGTTCTTATGCGATGGCGGCGCATGCAGGGCTATGACGCGCTTTGCGTGCCGGGCACCGATCACGCGGGCATAGCGACGCAGAACGTCGTGGAGAAGCAATTGCGCAAGGAAGGCTCGACCCGCCACGACCTCGGGCGCGAGCGGTTCGTCGAGCGCGTATGGGAATGGGTACACGAGTACGGGGGCGTGATACTCACGCAACTCAAAAAGCTCGGCTGCTCTTTCGACTGGGAGCGCAAACGTTTTACTCTGGACGAACGCTACACGGAGGCTGTAAGGGAATGCTTCGTGCGCTGGTGGGAAGCAGGTCTCATATATCGCGGCAATCGCGTGATAAACTGGTGCCCGCATTGTCTGACTGCCATCTCCGATATAGAGGTCGAAAACCCTGATCGCCAGTCCAAGTTATATCATCTCCGCTATCCGTTCAAAGATGGCTCCGGGTCGGTAGTGGTGGCGACCACGCGGCCCGAAACCATGCTCGGAGACACGGCCGTCGCCGCCAATCCCGAAGACGAACGCTACAAGCCCCTCTTCGGCAAGACGATAATCCTGCCGCTCGTGGGGCGCGAGATACCGCTCATCGCAGACGATTATGCCAAGGCCGAATTCGGCAGCGGGGCCGTGAAGGTCACGCCCGCGCACGATGCGAACGACTTCGAAGCGGGACTGCGCAACAACCTGCCGCAGGTGATCGTGATAGACGAGCACGGGCGAATGAACGCGCAGGCGGGCGAACGCTACGTGGGGCTTGATCGCTTCGAGGCGCGCGAGCGTGTGATCGCGGACCTACAGGCCCAGCATCTCGTGGAGAAGATAGAGGATTACGAGATTGCAATTCCCATCTGCGACCGGTGCAAGACAGTAATCGAGCCTCTGCTTTCCGAGCAATGGTTCGTTCGCATGAAAGAGATCGCCCAGCCCGCCATAGATGCCGTCAAAGAGGGGCGCGTGCGCTTCGTGCCCTCTCGCTACGCTTCCGTTTACCTCGATTGGATGGAGAACATAAAGGACTGGTGCATCTCGCGGCAGTTGTGGTGGGGACACCGCATATCGGTATGGGTCGCAGAAGACGGCCAATATATAGTGGCTCGCTCGGAGCAAGAAGCCATAGACAAAGCCGCAGGCAAACAGATTCGGCAGGACGAAGATGTGCTCGACACATGGTTTTCTTCCGCGCTCTGGCCGCACGCGGTGCTCGGCTGGCCCGAACAAACCGAAGACCTGGCCCGGTATTATCCAACCTCAGTGCTGATTACATCGCGCGAGATACTCTACCTCTGGGTCGCGCGAATGATAATGACCGGTCTCTATTTCAAAGGCGAGATTCCTTTCCCCGACGTTTATATCTATGCGACGGTGCTGAACGAAGATGGCAGGCGCATGAGCAAGTCGCTCGGCACGGGAGTCGACCCTCTCGACATGATAGAGCGGTATGGGGCGGACGCTCTCAGATTCTCGATGCTCGTGCGAACGGCCCGAGGGCAGGACATAAAGTTCGCCAGCGTCAAAAAAGACGGAAGCCAGAAACAGGTGGAAGAGGCGCGCAACTTCGCCAACAAGATATGGAACGCCGCTCGATTCGTGCTGATGAATCTGGGCGAAGACACAAGCGCCGTGGAAGCGCGATGGATAGAGTCGGACGCGCTCTCAGACCGCTGGATACTTGACCGTCTCAACGCGACCATAGAGCAGGTGACCGTCGCGCTCGAAGAGTATCGCCTGAACGAAGCGGCCCAGACGCTTTACCATTTCTTCTGGGATGACTTCTGCGACTGGTACATAGAGTTGTCGAAATCCTTAGTTGCTTCGCGCGAAATGAGCGATGAAGTGCGCGATGCGCGCAATCGAATAGTCTATGTGCTTGAGACCAGTTTGAGATTGCTGCATCCGCTGATGCCTTTCGTAACCGAAGAGATATGGCAGCGCCTCCCTCATCAGGGAGAGTCGATAATGCTTGCGCCCTGGCCCGAAGCCGACCCTTCGCGCGAAAATATTCAGGCGCGCGAAGGGATGCAGACCTTGATTGCGCTGATCACCAAACTGCGGAACATTCGCTCCGAGATGAACATCCCTCCGCAGAGCAAACTGAATCTCGACCTGGCCACAACGGACGAAGCTGCGCGCAGGCTTATAATGGAGAACTCCGATCACATCAAGCGGCTGGTAAGGGTCGAAGAGATAACCATAAACGAGAAGCTTCCGGTCACGGATAAGGCTGCGCGCGATGTGATTTCAGGGATAGAGATCAGCGTGCCGCTCGAAGGGCTGATCGATACAGACAAAGAGCGCGAGCGCATCACCAAAGAGATAGAGCGCAAGGACAAGGAAGCGCGCGCACTCGCCTCAAGGCTCGACAACGATTCGTTCATGGAGCGCGCGCCGGAGGAAGTGGTCGAACAGACGCGCTCGCGCCACGAGGAGTTGATAGCCGACATAGAGAAGTTGAACGCCACGCTCTCACTGCTCGGCCGGAAAGGAAGAAGTATAACCACAGACGGCACAGATAGCACGGATGGAGAAAAACCGAATCGTACGGATTGATTCTGCGAAATCCGTGTAATCAGTGGTCAAAGTACGTTGAGTAACGGATCGTTATGGATATCGATGAAGGACTGATATTCGCTTACGCGGCGGACTTGCTGAAAGAAGACCTCGGGCGCGGCGACATCACCTCTATGGCGGTCGTGCGCGGCGGCAGGCAGGCGCAGGGGAGATTTCTCGCCAAGCAGGACTTCGTGTTGTGCGGACTCGAAGTGGCCGAAGCCGTCTTTACATCGCTTGACGGACGCATACAACTCGAAGCGCGCGCCTACGACGGGGAAGCGATCAGCGCGGGAACCGAATTTGCCCGCATAGAAGGACCGGCCGGGGTGCTGCTTGCGGGCGAGCGGACGGCGCTCAACCTTATGCAGCGAATGTCGGGAGTGGCGACCCTGACAAAGGCGTTCGTCGACCGCGTGGCCGGGACAGGAGCAGCGATAGTCGATACGCGCAAGACGACGCCCGGACTCAGGCTGCTGGAAAAATATGCGGTCCATGTGGGAGGGGGACGCAATCATCGTTTCGGACTGGATGACGGCGTGCTTATAAAGGATAATCATATAGCCCTGGTGGGAGGGGTTCGGCGCGCTGTAGAGCTTGCGCGCGAGAGCGTGCCGCATCTGATGAAGATCGAGGTAGAGGTCGCTAATCGGTCGCAACTGCGGGACGCGATTGCCGCGCGCGCCGATTGTATAATGCTCGATAATATGGAGCCTGATGAAATCCGGCATTGCGTCGAGCTCATAAGAGAGCAGGCTCCCGGTGTGATAGTGGAAGTTTCGGGGGGCGTCAATCTCGAAAGCGTGCGCACGTTGGCTGAATGCGGAGCAGACATGATTTCCGTCGGGGCCATAACTCATTCGGCCACGGCCGTCGACATCAGCATGAAGATAGCCCCTATTTGAAGCTCAGGGGTGCGAGATTTAAACAGTGGTTAGTGGTCAGCAGTTCATCTTCCAACCGGCCACTGATCACTGACCACCGACCACTAGATATTGACCATTGCCATATCTTTTAGACTGAGAGAACTGTCACCTACCGTCCCCTAAAGGAGGCGGCTTGGATTGAGCGTATCGCCAACCAACGCTCATTCTGAGATAAGCGTAGAGCGAATCAGACAGCAGGCTCGTTAGAGGCGATTCGCAGACGCTAGAGGGAGACTAGAGTGAGGAAGGCGTAAGTCTCATAGACCCAAGCCGTTTGAACCTAACTGAACCAACTGCTCGTGGCAGAGCGAAAGATATTGCGGATGTTACGCTAGTCTGCTTTCCCTCTGTTGGTCAGTCTCGAAGCGTGTCCTACCAGTTTGGCCGTTCTGCTCGTAAGAGGGGCGCTGGCCCGACAAAAACGGCCTGCTTTTTGAAAGGAGTTTGGAGATAGGGAAATCTAATCGCCTTGCAACATTTCGGATTGCCGGGCCTTTGCGCTTTCCTCCGCTTCCTAAAGAAAGTGGTCTCCAATCGCTGATTCTTATGACCAATATCGTCAGCCAGCAACGCCTGCGATTTGACTATGCGGATTTGCATCAAGAAGCCGACGGGCAGTGCCGCGTCGAGGTGGGATTTACATTTGTAAATCGCGTGGTGCGCGCCTCCGCCGTAGAGAGCAGCGAAGGACGAGGACCGCTGAAAGCGGCTGCATCTGCGGCCCTGAGAGCCATAGCGATGGCCGCTGACAACCGCTTCGGTTGCGTGCTGGCGGACCTGGACCACGTACAGGCGCTCGGCAAAAACCTTATAGCGGTGCTTGTGAACGTTGACTTCGAAGGCAAGCAAATCCAGGTATTCGGAAGTTGTCAGATAACATCCGACGAGATGGACGCGGCCGTAAGGTCCGCGCTCAACGCCACCAACCGCTTCTTCGACCTGGCGATACGAAGTTAGACACCGGCCGGAGGAAATCAGGACCGGGGAATCAGCTATCAGCTATCTGCCTTCAGCTACAGAGCGGACGGCTGAGGGATGTAAGAAAGAAATCTTTCAAGAAAGAAATCTTTCAAGAAAGAAATCTTTATGGCTGACGGCTGATAGCTGATAGCTGATAGCTGACGGCTGATGGCTGATGGCTGATAGCTGACGGCTGATGGCTGACGGCTGAGTTTATGGCAAAGCTCGGATCGACCCTTCATCGCTTCGACAGTTTGACCTCGACCAATGACTTTGCGCGAGAGTTGGCCGCGCGCGGGACCGAAGAAGGCACGATCGTGATCGCCCGTCGGCAGACGGCCGGGCGCGGCCGCCAGGGGAGGCGCTGGTCTTCGCCCGAAGGCAGCGGGCTTTACCTCTCGGTCATACTCCGCCCCGCCCTCTCTCCCGCCCGATCTTCCATTATAGCCCTGGCCGCAGGCGTAGCGGTCGCAGAAACCCTGGCGCTGGATTACGGTTTGACGCCCGACATAAAATGGCCGAACGACGTGCTCTCAGGCGGGCGCAAGATATCGGGCATACTTGTGGAATCGGCTATTGAAAAAGACCTGCTGCAATATGCCATCCTGGGAATCGGGGTGAATCTCATGCAGGAAGAGTTCCCCGAAGAGATTCGCGACAGCGCGACTTCGATTTTGATCGAGAGCGGCCGACGGGTTGCGCCCGAAGATTTTCTCAAACCGCTGCTTGAAAGGCTCGAACGCTGGTACAGAGCGTGTATGAGCCGACCCGAAGAAGTGAGAGCACGTTGGGAAGAGCTTTCAAGCTACGGCCGCGGCCGAAGGGTGCGCATAATGTCGGGAGACGAGCGTGTAGAAGCCACGACGCGCGGGCTTCACGAGAGCGGCGCTCTCATAATCGAGCTTGAAAGCGGCGAGGTGCGCGAGATCGTATCGGGTGAAATCACTCTGCGGCCGCTTTAGCGTATTTCCGCGAATCGGAATCGGTAATCATAAAGGCGGTGAGCGATCATGCTACTCGTACTCGACGTAGGCAACACCAACACGACTCTGGGTCTCTTCGACGGGACCGCTCTCGTCCATAGCTGGCGATTGTCGAGCGAGCGTCAGCGCACGGTAGACGAGTACGGCATTATGTGCCGCACTCTGCTCGAAATGTATGATATGGATTCGGCGGCCGTCGCGGGCATGGCGATCTCGTCTGTAGTGCCGTCGCTCGATTTCACTCTGCGAAAGATGGCCGAAGTTTACTTTCGCATCACGCCGCTCTTCGTCGATACGACGAACGCGGGGATGGAGGTGCTCTACGACGACCCGCGAGAAGTAGGTCCCGACCGCATAGCGGACGCGGTGGCGGCATTCGCGAAATACGGAGGTCCCTCGATAGTCGTCGACTTCGGCACGGCGACGACCTTCAATGCGATTTCGCGGAAGGGAGAGTACCTCGGCGGAGTGATATGCCCCGGCATACAGATTTCTTCGGAGGCCCTGTTTCAGCGCGCGGCCCGGCTGCGCAGAGTCGATATAGGCCGCCCCGAACGTGTGATCGGAACCAATCCGACCTCCAGCCTCCAATCGGGCCTTTATTACGGCTACATCAGTATGGCCGACGGCGTTCTCGAAAGGATGATCGAAGAGATGGACGAGCAAGCGCGCGTCATAGCCACAGGCGGACTTGCGTCGCTCATCAGTCGGGGATCACGATTGATCGAAACCGTAGACGCCGACCTTACGCTCGAAGGGCTGAGAATGATCTACGAGCGCAATCAATAGGGCTTCCGCTCTCAGGGCAAATCGTCTCTATCGAGGCAGCGCAATAAACACTTTTGCGCTGCCGAGAGCAACGATTGTATGTCGAGCGGCTTGTGCAGGATTTCGTCCACTCCCGCTTCCAGTGCCTCTTCATCTATCCCTATGGTTCCGGTCACCATCATGATCGATGCGTGCCTGCGGTGGTCGAGCGATCTTATCAGCTTCGCCAGTTCTATTCCATTAGTGCCGGGAATCACATAACTGATCAGTATGATGTCGTAATGACCGTCCCCCGATATGGCTTCTTCCGCGCACAGGCTGTCATTGCAGGTCTCGACGTCCCAGTCGTGATAGGCGAATACCTCGGCGAACAATCTGGCGACGCTCGGGTCGCCTTCTATGATCAGGGCTTTCAATCTCCTGGAAGGTTGTCCGTCATTACCCGAATTAATTACCTCCATTTGCTCCCGCCTATACGTCGAAAAAATAACGCACCTGTTCCGCTATATTCGTCCCCAGGATTTAAAACACAGCCAATAGTGAGTAGAAACCCTTATGGCTTTAACCGGACAACGATCATTAAGAGAGGCCTCTGTATATCACGGCTATCTTCTCAAGGCATGTTCCTCGGTTTGAACTCGTGCGATTATATCGGCTATCTTCGCATCAACCTGCTGGCCGACCTCGCACATATTGCAACTCCGCCGGTCTTCGAAATAAGAGAACTCGCTCCAATAACTGACGATTCCTGTGCCCCGACATTGTATGCATTCATCTTCGGATTTGTCTTTTTCCTCGATACTTTTCCTGACGGCAACCATCTCTATCCTCCAACTCGGCTGGCAATTTAGCCGATTCCATAATAAACTACCGGCATACTAAGCCAGGAGAATGATAATGTCAAACAGTATTTTTGACGAAAAAAACAATATGATTGACAAACCCGGAGAAGGTTCCGCTCACGAGGAAGGCCAGGAGAGCCTGAAAGGGTACGTTAAACGCCTGCTCAAGCAAAAAAAGATGACGCTCAGGGAGGTACAGCGGCGTTCAGGCGGGCAAATAACCCAGGCGTATGTCGGAGCTATAGTCAAGGGTGTACATTCCAACCCGACGGTCGAAAAGCTCAAGGCACTGGCTCGCGGACTTGGGGTGGATGAGGATGAGCTTTTTCGCGCGGCTCGCGGTCTTCCAAACTGTGAGCCGTCTCAGAGCTGGGCTTACGATTCAAAGCAGACATTCGCTTTTCTGGAGTTGATGCAGAGAATCGTGATGAATGCCAACCTTTTGTCTATACTCGAAGAGTTGGCGGATTTGCCGCCCGATGCGCAGATGACCGCGTTGAAGGCGATAAAAGCCCTGAGCGAGGCTAAACGAGAGAACCGGCCCAGGAGCAAGACCGGCTAGTGCTGCCCGCCGGGTTGAAGTTAAAGCGCAGGGGTAGTAACATCTCGTTTGTTCCGACGGCATCAAACGGTTTTATGATGCCTCATCGCATTCATCAATCGATAGGAGAAAATCTTATGGCAGAAGGCAAAGATTACAGTTCGATAAAACCGCTAGATAGCGCATCGCAGAAAGAGGCCATGCCGTTTTTGGGGCTGATCTTGCTCACAATGATCGTAACGCTCGCGGCCGTCTTTATCGTTGGGGCTGTCATAGACAGCCTGTAATTACGGGCCGCGCCCGAGCTTCTATCTCTCTGAGGATTCGTGGACCATACTGAGGAAGAGAGCCGCTCCGCTTCCACCGAAAGACTGAACTACTTCAATTATTTTACGGAAGTCGAAGAGGAGTTCGTGCGCAGGCGAGGCAAACCTCTGCTGGTCTCTCCTATGGATTGGGCGCTGATCGAAAGCTGGAAGAACGCAGGCATACCGCTCCACGTCGTTTTGCGCGCCATCAATCAGGCGTTCGATTCCTACGACGCCCGCCCGCGCAAGTACCGCAAGGTAAATTCGGTCTTCTATTGCCAGCAGGAAGTCGAATCCACATTCGCCGAATACCGCCTATCGCAGGTGGGGGCCTCTTCCGAAACGGCCGAACTTCCCGCGGAAGCCCGCCCCAGGAAATCGCGCTCGAAGAGAGAAAGCTCGCCTGCATTCCCGAAAGATGTGCTGCTTGAGTTCTTGACGCGCTCGGACGCCGAGCTTGCGCAGGCGGCGACGCTTGTCTCCGGTGCAAACCGCCCGGAGGTCGAAGAAGCCGTAAAGCGCGCGCGCACACGGCTTGCAGAGATCGCCGTCCGCATCGAGAGCGCCGAGTGGGTGGACGAAGAACTCCTCGAACGCGACCTCGACTCAATAGACCGCATGATCTTGAAGGGCCTGACTGCCGACTGTGGTCAGCAGGGAATCGAAGCCCTTCGCCGGGAGGCTCAGTCCCAGCTTCGGCCTTACCATAGCAAGATGGATGAATCGATCTACAGGCAGACGGTCGAAAACTTCATCTCGCGGCGCTTGCGCGAGACGCACCGGATTCCCCGCCTCAGCCTCTTCTATATTTGAGAGCAGCCGCTTTTCCCTTATGCCTTGAAGCTGTTAAGGTGAAGCGATGAAAGAGATTTCGCTTTCCGCAGGCGACGCGGTCGAAGTCGTGACCGAGCGTCTCGCCTTCGGCGGGGACGCAGTGGCCCATTATGAGGGCCTCACAATCTTTATCCCTCTGGCCGCGCCCGAAGAGCGCCTTCGCGTTCGCATAATAGAGCGGAAGAAAAAGTTCGCGCGCGCGCTCGTAGAAGAGATACTCATCCCTTCGCCGTCGAGGCGGGAAGCGCCCTGCCCATACTTCGGCGATTGCGGCGGATGCCAGTTGCAACACATCGCTTATCCGGCCCAGATCGAGGCGAAAGCAGGATTTGTGCGCGACTGCCTCTCTCGAATAGGCCGTATAGAATGGTCCGAGGAGATCGAGGTTCGCTCTGCAAGCGAGTTCAACTACCGCGCGAGCGCCCAGGTCAAACTGGAAAGAGCGGAATCAAGCGAGGGCGCGGAGCTCAGAATCGGGTTCAACCGTCCGAGTTCGCGCTCGGTCTGCGATGTGAAAAGCTGTCTGTTGCTCGTGCCTGCGCTCGACGCAGCACTCGGAGAGTTGCGCTCCTCATTAAATTCCGAAGGCGATGAAAAAGGAGAAGCGCAAGCGGGCGCTCTATCTCAGGTGGATATAGCGGCAGGCGAATCGGGCGTGGCCGTCGAGCCTGAGATCGCGGGCCTGCCTAAAGAATCGTTGAAACGTAGCGTCGGCGGGGCCACTTATAATTTCAGCCCGTCGACTTTTTTTCAGATAAACCCTCTCCTCCTTGACGACCTCATCGCCGAAGCGATAAAGAACGGGGCGGGCGGAACGGCTATAGACCTGTACGCGGGCGTCGGGCTTTTCACCATACAGCTTGCGCGTTTATACGACAGGGTGATCGGAGTAGAAGCAGACGCCCGCGCTGCGACCTTCGCGCGTAGAAACATCAAAGCGAACGATGTGGCGAACGCGAGATTTTACAATGCCCACGCCGAGACGTGGCTTGAAAATTTTATCGCGCGCCGCAAGCAAGGCCGCGCGCCCGCTATCGACCTTGTGTTGCTCGACCCTCCGCGTAGCGGGGCCGCCCAAGCCGTAGAGCATATAATTCGATTGAAGCCGACAAAAATCACTTACGTCTCCTGCGACCTGGCGACCTTCGCGCGAGACCTGAAGCGGCTCCTTGAGGGCGGCTACACGCTTTCCAGTGTTACGGCTTTCGATCTCTTCCCCCAAACCTATCATGTAGAGATCGTCGCACACCTTGGTCGGCGCGAAGGCTAATGAAGAAAGTCCGCGCGCGGGCTTGCCTCGGCTGCGACATATCGCGCGCGGCTAATTCCCGGCGACGCTCTTTCGAATCCGATCACGATACCAGTTCGCCTTAGCTTTCACGGCCGACTCGTTGATAGTGAGTATGCGGCCCCGCGACATGACTATGCGGCCGTTTATCATAACGGTCTCAACGTCGGACGCCTTCGTTGCGTAAACGAGTTGCGAATAAACATTATAGAGCGGCGTCTGATGAATACCTCGCATGCCTACTATGATCAAATCGGCGCGCTTGCCCGCTTCGAGCGAGCCTATCTCTTTATCGAGATGAATGGCGCGAGCGCCGGTGATGGTCGCCATCTCAAGCGCCTCGCGCGCGTTTATCACGGTCGGGTCTTTTGAAGTCAGCTTGTGCAGTTTTGCCGCCGTGTCCATCTCTTCCCATAGGTTCAAATCGTTATTCGAAGCGGCTCCATCAGTTCCAAGTCCTACTGCGACCCCTGCTCCGAGCATCTCAGGCACGGGGGCCACGCCCGCAGCTAATTTCATATTCGATTGCGGGCAATGTGCGACGCCCACCGAACGCGAGGCGAGCGTCTTGATGTCGTCTTCCGCAGGCCAGACCATGTGCGCGGCTATAACTCTCTCATCAAGCAGGCCTATGCGGTCGAGGTATGCGACGGAGGTTGCGTTGTATTTTTCTCGAATGGTTTTTACCTCGGCCTGATCTTCGGCGACGTGTATGATGAGCGGCACGCCGTGCTTCACGGAAAACTTATGCGCCTGTTCGAGGTGCTCTGTCGACACCGTGTAAGGTGCGTGCGGAGCGATGGCCGGAGTTATAAGCGCGTGCCCTTTCCACTTCGCCACAAACTTTTCCATGTAAGTCATTCCGATATCCCAGGTCTTATTGTCGGGCGCGGGAAAATCTATGAGCGTCTCGCCGAGCACTGCGCGCACGCCTGCTCGCGCGGTTTCATCGGCGATGGCGTCTTCGAAGTAGTACATATCGACGTAAGTAGTGGTCCCGCCGCGTATCATCTCAAGGCAGGCCAGTCGCGTGCCCCATCTCACGAACTCTTCGTCTACGTTTTTGGCCTCCGCAGGAAAGATGTACTTCTGAAGCCACTCCATCAAAACCAGGTCGTCGGCTATGCCGCGAAAGAGCGACATAGGCGCGTGCGTATGCGTGTTGATGAGACCGGGAAGGACTATTTTGCCCGCAGCATTGATGATGCGCGCGGCCCTGTATTTGGCGGCGATTTCTGTCGCAGTGCCGACCGCAACTATTCGGTCGGCGCGCACGGCGACCGCGCCGTTTTCGATCACTCGCCGCTCGCCGTCCATAGTGACAACGGTGCCGCCGCGAATGATTATGTCAGCGCGTTCAGCGGCACTGGCGCAGAACGGCATGACCGTGACGATCAGGGCAAGTATCAGGAAGATGATTATGACGGCTTTCTTCAAAATATTCTCTCCGCTTTTTCTCCAACCTTTGACCACTGATTATACCCTGCGCGGCATGGATTGAAACTTTTCATCAAGCTCACCGC
>JAKEHD010000394.1 GCA_022615215.1 Blastocatellia bacterium | reverse complement strand
GGATTCTCTGGCCGTTATGATGGTTTGAGCCTCAGAGTCGAGCACCGAATCGACCGACTCGTAGTAAGGGTCTTCGGAGCGGAACAACTCTTCGGTCTTGAAGGTATTTATATCGAACCGCCGCAGGAAGGGGCGATCCCCTTCGGGCGATGATCCCCTGCCGTTCAGGTAAGCGTGTCGCCCGTCTTTGGACAGCATCACGACCCTGCGCCCTGATTTATCTGTAGTAAAGACGAACGAGCCGGGATCGCTGTAACGGTCTTCTATCGACAGGTCGAAGACCAGACGTGATTTGGCGTTCGGTTGATTGAAGTCATGCAGGTACGTGCGCGACTTTCGCGTGGGCCGGTCGAAATCGCGCCAGAAGGCCAGGCCCGCGCGCGCGGTCCATTGCAATCCTCCGAATCGAAACTCGCTCTTGAACAACTCGCGTGCCTCGCCCGTAAACGGCGCTTCCATTTGCAGCACGCGGTCTCTGTGCGCGACTTTTTTCCTGGGGTTCCCTTCGTCGAGGGCTTCGGCATAAATGAGAGTGGCCGGCGCTCCCGTTTGCCAGTTCACAGACCTCGGGCCCGTGCGCACTCCGCCGATGGGGATGTTTTCGGCAAGCGGCAGAGAAGCTATCTTACGCGCGACCTTTCCTTTCATATCCCATACTTCCACCTCCTGAGCGAACAAACGATATGGCAGGAAGAAGCTGAAAGGCGGCACAGTCCGCCCTACGATTATGAACCGTCCGTCAGGCGAAACATCCGTATCGCTGAATATCTCAGGCGATCCGATGTTCGTGGCCTTGCCGGTCGCGAGATCGATTCGCGCGAGTTGCGAAGTGAAATAGTATTTGAAGAGCGCCGCGTCGTGCGCGTCCTGTAGCAGGTCTTGATAAGTGCGCACAGGAGCCTGACGGCCGCTCGTCTCCTGAACGTTCGGTCCTGTGGGAACATCCGAACGTTTGGGTTCCGCGCCGCGCCCCGCCGGGACGAGTCGGCAGAGAAATCCGCTGCTGTCGGGCAGCCATTGATAAGGCGAACCGGTCGTGGCGTTCAGCCGTGCCATAGCGACTCGGCGCGATTTGCCAGTTTCAGGGTCGGCGACCCACAGTTCTATTCCATTGTCGAGCCTTTGAGTGAAGGCCAGTCGCTTGCCGTCGGGCGACCAGTTGATGGAAGCGAGTCGCGGATTGAGCGGCAAAGTTATATCGCGCGAACGCTTCGAAGCGATTTCGATAAGGGTGAGCCGGGTTATGTCCCTTATAGAGAATGAGCCGTTGATCCGGGGGCTGATTCGCGCGCCCGCAAGCCGGAGCATCGGTTGAGCGAGGTCTTCTATGGTCGGCATGTCGGGCCGCTGCATAAGGAGCAGCCAGCGGCCGTCTGGACTGACATCGGAAGACGGAAGCGAAGGCGCATCCAGCATACGTGTGATGTCGGCCGAAGGTTGTTTGTAGGGTGTCGCAGCAGTCTGCGCAAGCGCCGTCGCGCACGCGATACATAACACCGCAATGATGAGCATTACCCGTGTTCGCATAAATGCCTCCTGTGGATTGAAACTTTGTGAGCGTAACTATTGGTTCGATCAAGCTGACGGGACCGGTCCACTGTCCGGCCTACTCTTCTTCGTCACTTATTTCATAGCGTGTCGAAATTTCTACAGCGGCGGCAAGCATCGCCGATACGCTGCAATACTTCGTCTCCGAAAGTTCTATTGCGCGGGCCACAGCTTTCGCGTCTATCTGATGGCCTCTGAAGCGATGAATGACTTCGATGCTCGTATAGATGCGCGGGTGTTCATCCCTGCGCAGGCCGCGCACCTCGATTTCATAGCTCGTAACGCGCTGCCTCTTTTTTTTGAGAATAGAAACCACATCCGCGCCCATGCAGCCGCCAAGCGCGATAAGCACCAGTTCCACAGGCGTAGGCGCGCTCTCCGAATCGGGCGCAAATCCTGTGACCAGGGCATGGCCGCTCGGCGTTTTGCCGACGAACTGGTCTTCGCCCGCATAGCGTAGCCTTGCGATCTTCAGACCGGCTTTCGTTTCATCGCTCATAATCTCGTCTCAGGCAGCCTGTAGCGCATCCGAGGCTGCTGTCTGTCGGTTCGCCATCAAAATTGTTTTGCGAGGCTTCAATAATAACACCAACTGCGGTCGAACGAAAATAAAAGCGGGTCCGGCTTAGAGGAAGAAATCAAATGCGCAATGGGGTGGGGTGCGGTTCCTTAAAGTCGGTCGACCGGCAAAGAAGATACCATCGGCCGCGCGCCCGCTGTGAGGTTCAGTTTTTGCCTAATGTTTCGGTCGACGTGAAGGCGACAGCCAATTGATAAAGACTCTCGAAGGCCACACGAAATCCACAGACACGCTCTCATTCGGGGCGGACGGCCGATTGCTCGCTTCGGGCAGTGAGGACGGCACCGTGCGATTGTGGGAGATACCTGAATGAGCGCGCCCGCCTGAAATCGACGCTCTGTGTAATCCTTGCAAGGGCGGGTTGTCGCCAATAGACTGTTTATGCCTGCGTGTTTGCCGCGCTTGTCGAGGTTTATACTGCACGTGGGGTAAAAAGAAAGTTTATCCTGGGAGCGCAGGCATCCTGCCTGCAAGTGGCGCGCGCATTCATGGGATTGAGGGAAACTCTGAATCCCTCCCGCGCGCAGTATAAAAGTCAGGGAGAAATCATGTCACAAACATTGACCGACCATGCGCCTGAAATCGAACACTTAATCACGGAGGATGACGAGCCTGTCGACAACATACCTTCGGAGAAACAGCAGCGCCTCCTTACCGAGCCGCTCTACAGTTCGTGGAAGGGACCGGGCGAGGGTCGGACTTTTCTTGCGGCTGCAAACATAGGGGTCTTCTACATTGCGAGAAACCCTGCCATAGTGCCCGACGTGTTGTTGAGCCTGGATGTGGAGATACCCGAAGACTGGTGGGCCAAAGAGCACAGGTCATACTTTCTGTGGGAGTTCGGGAAGCCGCCCGACGTGGTGATAGAGATAGTCTCGAACAAGGTTGGAGAAGAAGGCGGCGAGAAGATGAAGAAGTATGGGCGGATGCGAGTCGGGTATTATGTGATATTCGACCCGCAGCAATTGATAGGGAAAGAGACGCTGCGGGTCTACCTGTTGAAGGGATTCAAGTACACGAAACACAAAGGTCTATATCTGCCGGAGATCAAGCTGGGGTTGCAGTTATGGGAAGGCGAATTCGAGAGAACCAACACGGTATGGCTGAGGTGGACGGATGAGAACGGAGACATAATCCCGACCGGAAAAGAACGGGCTGAAAAAGAGCGAGAGGAAAAAGAAGCCGCCCTGCAACGGGCCGAGAGGCTGGCCGCGCGATTGCGCGAACTGGGGCAAGACCCCGATCAGATTTGATCGAGGAGCGCGCGAAAATGCGCCGCGTAGCGGCAGCTTGAATTTAGCCGTGTCTTTCAAGGCACGGTGAGGGCAGCCGGATAAATCATCTCGTCGCGCGAGCGACGGTTGATCTCGGTTATTACCTGAATTCGGAAGAAGGAACGCTGATGAAAGTCAAAGCATTCGTAGAAACAATTTCGAGTCGCGCCGGACAAAGCCGCGTCAATCGGCGCGTTGCCCTGGCCATCGTTTTCGTGTTGACGACGGGTTTGTGTCTGCCGGGAGCGCATAAGGCGCAGGTAAGAAAAAGCGCGCGGCCGGAGAAAAAAGAGACCACCAAAGGCAAAACTCCAAGCAAAGCGCCAAAGAGACCGGCCAGAAAAGGGCCTCCAACCGATATAACGAACGCAGCCAACTTTGTGCTAATAGAACCGGGCGAGTTTATGATGGGTTCGGAGAATGCCAGTAGTGTCGAAAAGCCCGTTCATCTAGTGCGAATCACTCGCCCATTTGAGATGGGCAAGTATGAAGTGACTCAAGCGCAGTGGCAGGCGGTGATGGGCAACAACCCAAGCCATTCCAGAGGGGCGAATCTGCCTGTGGAACAGGTGTCCTGGGACGACGCGCAGGAGTTCATCAAAAAGCTGAACGCGATGAATGATGGCTACACATATCGTTTGCCGACGGAGGCTGAGTGGGAGTATGCGTGCAAGACTGGAACAGGCGACCTGGATGCAATGGCTTGGTTCAGAAGCACCTCTGACGAGATACATCCGGTAGGAACAAACGAGCCGAATGCGTGGGGCTTGTATGATATGCATGAGAACGTATGGGAGTGGTGCCAGGACTGGTTTGACGCAAATTACTACGCGCAGAGTCCGAATGTTGATCCACAGGGACCGAGTCCGGGCTTGCTCCGGGTGAAGCGCGGCGGCGGTTGGGGCAGCTTCGCGCGGGACTGCCGGTCGGCGTTCCGCGACGGGATCGTGCCCGACAACCGCGGCGACGTCCTCGGCTTTCGCCTTGTGAGGACATTACGCTAGGCGCTTTTACCCTTTTACGCTTTGTGGGGTATGATTTCAGATCGGTCTCATTGTGAGAGGGCAGAGAGGATAGCATCAGCGAGGGATACGAAATGAAGCGGAGCGCGGGGCGAGGCAAAGCCGACCCGCGCGGAGCGTAATGAAGTGTTCCTCGCTCGCGGTGTGCGAGGAAGGCGAAATCTCAAAAGAAGTAAGAGGTTGATTGAGAAGCCCCGAAGGGGCGAGATTCTATAGCCTGGGGCAAGCGGAAGAAAGAAATC
>JAKEHD010000052.1 GCA_022615215.1 Blastocatellia bacterium | reverse complement strand
TTGCAGGCAGGATGCCTGCGCTCCCAGGAAAAACTCCCATTTTACCCCGCGCGCAGTATACCAGACTATAAACTGATGGCTGATGGCTGAGGACTGATGGCTGATGGCTGACGCTGATGATTGCTTGACATGTTGAATGTCTACAGCAAAAATTCAATCACGGCGAAAATCTCAGATATCGAGTGGCGAGGAAATTTGAGCTTCGAACAAGGAACCGAGATGCAATCGAAAATAGAGGCGGCCCATGACGCTCTGGACAAATGGGCGCGCGAGATCGTCAATTGGCACTTCGACCCGGAGACGGGATGCCCTTTCTGGCTTGAGTTTGCAAAGAATCTGGATTGGGATCCGCGCAAGGAAATCCGCAGCTACGAAGACCTTTCGCGGTTCGAGCCTTTTCAAGACGAGTGGCTGCGCGGCGGGCCTGTTCGGCGATGGGTGCCCAAAGCTTATTCGGAAAGCGCGGTCTACATCTTCGAAACGGGCGGGAGCACGGGCGTCCCGAAATCGCGGATCAACATAGACGATTTCCGAATCGATTACGAGGCGTTCAGCCATACGCTTCCCGACGACGCTTTTCCCAAAGGGACCGACTGGCTCGCTCTGGGACCGACGGGTCCGCGCCGCTTGCGCCTCGCAGTCGAGCACCTAGCGCAGTACAGGGGAGGTATTTGTTTTCTCGTAGACCTGGATCCGCGATGGGTCATAAAGCTCATCAAGGCGGGTCGGGGCGATATGGCCGAAGCCTACAAGCAGCACGTCATAGAGCAGGGGCTTACGTTGCTCAGAGCGCACAAAAATATTCAATGCCTCTTTACGACGCCCAAACTCCTACAGGCTATTGCGGAGAAGGTCTCCCTGAAACGCCTGGGGATAAAAGGGGTCTTCTGCGGCGGGACCGAGATGACTCCTGAGTTTTATCGCTTCGCCGTCGAGGAGCTGCTAGACGGGGTGTACTTCGCGCCGACCTACGGAAACACTCTTATGGGGCTTGCGACACACAAGCCTCTGGACCCTAAGGATGATTATGCGGTGATATATTATCCGCCGTCTCCGCGAGCGATTATAGAGGTGGTCGATCCCGACGACGCCGACCGCGTGGTCGAATACGGCGAGACGGGCCGTGTGCGCCTCACCACGCTCACGCGCGAATTCTTCATGCCGCGCTTTCTGGAACGCGACGAAGCCGAAAGGGAACCTCCCTGCGAGCAATACCCTTGGGATGGCGTTCGCAATGTCAGGCCCTTCTCTGGATTTCAGAAGGCCGTAGTCGAAGGGGTGTATTGAAGGCAAAAGTAAAAAGTAAAAAGGTAAAAGTGAAGAACCTGTACTTTTGCCTTTTTACTTTTTACTTTTTACCTGGAGCGAAGCGACTATGAAGATACTTTACCTTACAGCAGGCGCGGCCAATATGTACTGCGGCAGTTGTCTGAGAGACAACGCCCTGGCTGCGGAATTGATGGCTCGCAAGCACGACGTTTTGCTCGTGCCGCTTTATACGCCCACGCTGACCGACGAGAAGAACGTCTCTCAAGACAGAATCTTCTTCGGCGGCATAAGCGTCTACCTTCAACAGCGAGTCCCTCTGTTCAGAAAGACTCCCTGGCTGCTCGACCGTTTGTGGGATTCGAAGTTCGCGTTGAAACTGGCCTCGCGCAGTTCCATTCCCGTAGACCCGGTATCGCTCGCCGATCTCACCATCTCCATGCTCAAAGGCGAGCATGGCCATCAGCGCAAAGAGCTTGAAAAACTGATTCACTGGCTCGAAACGGAAACGGCTCCCGATGTAGTGAATCTGCACGACTCTATGTTGCTCGCGCTCGCCCGTCCGATCAAAGAGGCGCTCTCAGTGCCCCTTGTGTGTACGCTTCAGGGCGAAGACTTCTTTCTGGACGGCTTGCCGGAAGCCCATCGCCGCGAGGCTATAGAACTGATAAGAGAGAACATCGAGTTCGTGGACGCCTTCATAGCCGTGAGCGAGTATTACGCCGATTTCATGTGCGAGTATCTGGGCATACCCGAAGAGAAGATGCACGTTGTTCCTTTGGGCATAAACCTCGACGGCTACGAAGCGGAACTTCAGTACCCCGAACGACGCGGAGGGGTTTCGCGCTCGCGGTCGGATGTTTTCACCATAGGGTATTTCGCAAGGGTCGCGCCCGAAAAGGGGCTGCACGTTTTGTGCGAGGCTTATGAACACCTGCGCAAGCGCAATGACTTTCCTCGGTCAAGACTTGAAGTTGCGGGCTATCTTGCGCCCGAACACAGATCGTATCTGCGCGGTATAGAGCAGCGCATGAAAAAGAGCGGCCTGGCCGATGAGTTTCAATACAGAGGGGCGCTCGACAGGGAAGGGAAGATCGCTTTCCTTCGAGGGCTGGATGTGTTTTCAGTGCCGACCACGTTCAACGAATCCAAAGGCATGTCCCTGATCGAAGCGATGGCAAGCGGCGTGCCCGTCGTGCAGCCGCGCCGGGGATCATTTTCGGAGATGATCGAAAAAACCGAGGGCGGGTTGCTTGTCGAGCCTGACGACCCCACAAGCCTTGCCGAAGGGATTCTTTCCGTGTGGAAGGACGCCGCGCTCGCTGAAGAGTTTTCCCGCAAAGGCCGCGAAGGAGTGCGCATGCATTACACGGTCGCGCGCATGGCCGACCGCGCGCTCGAAGTTTATGGCAGCCTCGTGGAGGCGAAGGCCGAAATCGAAATGGGCGCAGATCAGGTGATGGCCGAGTGCGGTTGAATGAGCTTGAAGCGTATATGTTCAGACAATTAAAAAAACTCACCACGAAGACATGGCGGCACCGCATATAAAGATTTCTTTCTTGTTTTTCTCCGTGTCTCCGTGTCTCTGTGGTGAAATCCCAATTTAAGGATTCCACATTGCTTGAAGCCACAAACCTCACAAAAGAGTATCCCACCCCGCGAGGGACACTCCCCATAATTTCCGACATATCGCTGAAGCTTTCTCGCGGAGATGCCGTTTCGATCATGGGACCGTCGGGCAGCGGCAAAAGCACCTTGCTCTACATACTCGGCGCGCTTGAGCCGCCCACCTCCGGGACCGTCACCCTCGACGGCCGCAACCCGTTCGAGCTAAATGAGAGAAAGCTTGCGGCCTTCAGGAATAAAGAGATCGGTTTTATATTTCAGGACCACTGCCTGCTGCCTCAGTGCTCGGTGCTCGAAAACGTTTTGACCCCGACGCTCGTGGCCGAATCGAATGGCGATTACGCGGAGCGCGCTAGGACTTTATTAAATCAGGTGGGACTCGGCGAACGGCTTGAGCATCGCCCGTCGGAACTGTCGGGCGGCGAAAAACAACGTGTGGCGCTCGCTCGCGCTATGATAAGAAACCCGCTTCTTCTGTTGTGCGATGAGCCTACGGGCAACCTCGATCATGCTTCAGCCGAGATGGTGGCGTCTCTCCTCTTAGACCTTCACAAAGAGCAGCAGACAATCCTCGTCGTAGTGACCCACAGCGCGGAACTTGCCGCGAAATTCCCTTTGCGTTTCCAACTGCTCGACCGGCATCTCCATCCTGTATGAGAAGGTTGCCAGGATAAAAAGGGTATGTGCTTAGAGAAACAGTTTTTTGCATTGAGCCAGGTGTGCTTTTATCAGCAAGTGACGCCAAATCACAGGTCAGGAAGGGGCAAAGATTTCTTTCTTCTGCTTGCACCCGCTGCTTGCTCTATAGCCACTCAGCGGGCGCAAGCAACCCTTCCCTACCACAAGCAAGCGGGAGATGTCTGTTGCCTGGCAATGTGCTGAAAAAATCTGAACATTTACTAAAAGGGGCATTGTTGAAATAAGGAATCCCGGTTGATACAATTCCGATGTCTTCAAATTTTGACCACAGTGGAAGGCAGAAGCCCTCTACAGACACATAGAGCACGCATAAGGGAAGAAATGTTTATCTGTGTTCTCTGTGCTATCAGTGGTCGATCTCAAGTTCTGGCTGGGAGAAACATCCGTCAAAATGCGAAGTTCGACTCTGATCAAAAACAGTCTCACTTATTACTGGCGAACGAATGCAGCCGTCATATTCGGAGTCGCCGCCGCCGTCGCCGTGCTTGCGGGCGCTTTGCTCGTGGGCGATTCGGTGAGGGCGAGCCTGCGCGACCTCGTACTAGTGAGGCTCGGAAACACCGACTATGTAGTCTCGGCCCCGGACTTCTTCCGCGAAGAACTGGCCGATGATCTTCAGGCGGACAAACAATTCGCCGATACATTCGAAGCCGCCTGTCCGCTCATAGCTCTCGAAGGGCTTGTGATACATCAAGAGAGCGGGCGTCGAGCGTCGGGCGTTCAGGTCTATGGCGTTGACGAACGATTCTGGAGATTCAACCGCCGCGAGGGCCGCGCGCCCTCTGACCGCGAGATACTCGTGAGCGCCGCCCTCGCCGAAGAACTCGTCGGCAAAACGGGAGACAGTCTGCTCGTGCGTGTGGAGGAGCCTTCCGTAATCCCCGCAGAGTCCCTGCACGGCAGAAAAGAAGACACGGGACGCACTGTGCGGTTGACACTTCGCGAGGCGCTGCCGCCCTCGGACCTCGGCGAATTCTCCATACGCCCGCAGCAGGGGGCCGTCCGCGCAGTCTTCGTTTCCCTCGCGCGCATGCAGAAAGAACTCGAAGTCCCCGGCAAGGTCAATACCATTTTGCTCTCGGAAAAAAGCGGTGATTCGCAATCCGCAGAGTTGAAGATCGCAGACCTTTTACAAGACACCTTCGCGCTCGAAGACCTGGCGATCAAACTGCGCGTGCTCGAAGAACAGGGCTGCCTTTCGCTCGAAAGCAATACGGGCTTGATCGGGGATGCGCTCTCTGATGCGGCGCGAGTGACGGCAAATGATTCAGGCATGCGCACCTCGTCTGTCTTCACTTACCTTGCGAACTCGATCAGAGGAAACCCCCTCCCTAACGGTCGGGGTACTGAAGGCGGGCGCGAGGTGCCCTATTCGCTTGTGACCGCGCTTGATGAAACCAGCTATCAGAGATTGAAAGGCGGCAATATCGGCTCTAATGCGCAGGGCGGCGAAGATGGCACCCCCACCATTCTATTGAACGATTGGGCGGCGAGCGATCTCGCAGTCAAAGCGGGCGACCCTGTGACCCTCGAATACTACGTATGGCTCGACGAAGGCCGCCTCGTCACAAGGACCGCGGAGTTTCGTTTAGACGGCGTGGTCGCTTTGCAGGGAGCGGCTGCCGACCGCGACCTTGCGCCCGATTATCCGGGCATAACCGATTCCGACGACGTGACGGATTGGGATCCGCCTTTCCCCGTCGACCTCAGTCGCATACGCCCGCGCGATGAAGATTATTGGGATAAATATCGCGCCACGCCAAAGGCTTTCATACATCTCGAAAAGGGACAGGAACTCTGGCAATCGCGATACGGGAAGCTCACTTCGATAAGAATCTTTCCTGCCGAGGGCGGCGAGTTGCCGGGGGCGCTCGCGGCTTTCAGAGAGAATCTCAGATCGAAATTAGACCCAAATGTTTTTGGCTTTTCGGTCTTTGCGGCAAGGTCGCAGGGGCTTGAAGCCTCTCGCGGGGCGACCGACTTTGGAGAGTATTTCGTGTACTTCAGCTTCTTCCTCGTAGTGTCGGCCCTTATGTTGACCGCATTGTTTTTCAAACTTGGCGTGGAGCAACGCCTGCGCCAGATCGGCCTGCTCAAGGCCATAGGATTTCCCGCCGCCAGGATTCGCAATATATTTCTCGGCGAAGCCGTAGTGCTTGCGACGGCAGGCAGCGTACTTGGACTCGGCGGAGCGGTCGCTTATGGCGCGCTCATGATGTACGGGTTGCGGACCTGGTGGATGGACGCTATCGGGACGACCCTTTTGACTCTGCACGTCACTCCCGTTTCTCTCATTATCGGCGGAGTCGGAGGCGTATTGTCTGCGACCGTTTGCATAATGTGGACCCTCAGACGGCTCGCGCCCGCATCGCCACGCAGCCTGCTTGCGGGAGAGATGGAAAGCAGGGGAGCAGGGGAGCAGGGGAGCAGGGGAGCAGGGGAGCGGGAAAGCACCCGCCCATATACGCGCCTGCGCTCTTCTTTTGCACTGTCGGTTTCGTTCACGCTGTCAGGGTTGCTTCTGCTTATCGGCGCGGTGATGGGATGGGTCGGGCAGGCGGCGGGATTTTTCGGAGCGGGCACATCGCTGCTTGTCGCGCTTCTCTGTTACGAATGGGTATGGCTGCGCAGGAGCAAAAAGAAGGTCTTGCAGGGCAGCGGCTTCTGGCCTGTGGTCCGGCTCGGATTTCGCAACGCAACCTATCGTCCCGGCAGGAGCGTTCTCTGCATCGCACTCATCGCCTCGGCCGCTTTCATCATCGTGGCGGTCGACGCCTTCAGGCGCGAGGGCGCGGACGAACGGGATAAAAAATCGGGCACGGGAGGATTCCCTCTTTTGGCCGAGTCGATCCTTCCCTTGCTCCATGACCCGAATACGGCTGAGGGCAGGGACGCATTGAATCTCTTCTCATCGGATCAGTCTCTGCTTGAGGGGGCGAAGTTCTGGCGATTCCGCGTCCGGCCCGGAGATGACGCAAGCTGCCTGAACCTCTATCAACCGCGAAACCCGCGCGTGCTCGCTCCGACAGATGATTTCATAAAGAGCGGACGCTTCGCATTTCAGGACTCAGCGGCCGAGACCGCCGAAGAAAAAGAGAACCCCTGGCTTCTGCTCGATAAAGATATGGGAGACGGCGCGATACCCGTCATAGCCGACGCCAATTCTATGACTTATGTGCTGCACCTGAACCTCGGAGATGAGTTCATAATGAACCCCCTTCCTCACGGTCGGGGTACTGAATTGCGCGGGAGCGGCTCGGATGAGATTCGATTGCGCGTGGTAGCCTCGCTTTCAGACAGCATATTTCAGGGCGAGTTCCTGATGTCGGAAAAGAATTTCCTCAGAGCTTTTCCCGGCCTCGAAGGCCATCGCTTTTTGTTATTAGACGTGCCGCCTGAAAGGGCGGAAGCGGTGGCCGGGTTTCTTGAAGACAGGTTGTCGGATCTGGGTCTGGACGCGGTTTCCACAGGCGAGCGCCTTGCGACGTTTCATCGCGTCGAGAACACTTATCTTTCCACTTTTCAGACATTGGGCGGGCTGGGATTGTTGCTCGGCACGCTTGGGCTTGCGACCGTGCTGTTGCGCAACGTGCTGGAGCGACGCCGGGAGATCGCACTGCTCAGGGCCGTCGGGTACAACTCCACACACTTCGCTGTGACTGTCCTGGCGGAGAATGCGCTACTTTTATCATGGGGCCTTATGACGGGGGCTGTGTCGGCGTTTATAGCCATCTCTCCGGCCTTCTTCGCTCGCGGCGGACGCCTCTCGGCAGGTTCGCTCGCTTTGCTTTTGCTGGCGGTGCTTGTGACGGGACTGACAGCCTCTTTGGTAGCGACAGCGGCCGCAATCCGTTCCCCTTTGCTTCCCGCCTTGAGGTCCGAGTAAGTTTATACTTGTTGCTTGCAGATGTATGGAGTAGAATGCGGCCGACGGATGAGCGTTTATATCGAAGATTAACCACAGTGGAAGGCAGAAGCCCTCTACAGACACAGATAACACAGATAAAGCTTTCTTTCTTCCGTCTATCCGTGAAATCTGTGTAATCTGTGGTCAAACGGATCACGGACGCCACCGTCGGCTCTGGCTTATCGATAGGCGCGCTATGTCCAAAAAGAAGCCGATACGGATACTGCTCATAGACGATCACACGGTCGTTCGCGCGGCCCTCCGAATGGTGATACAGGGCGAGGCGGAGTTCAAGGTTGTCGGTGAAGCGGGAAATAAATCTGACGGCCTGAGACTGGCTTCAGAAGAGCAGCCCGATATCATACTCCTCGACATAGACCTCGGCGGAGAAAACGGAGTCGACCTCATTCCCGAACTGATCGGCGCGGCCGAGCACGCACGCATAATCATATTGACCGGCGTGCGCGACCCGGAGATACATCATCAAGCCGTCAGCCTGGGCGCTATGGGGGTTGTGAGAAAAGAGAAAGCCATAGAAATCCTCATAGGCGCAATCGAACGCGTACATGCGGGTGAGGCCTGGCTCGACCCCTCGCTGATGGCCAAAGTGCTCTCAGAAATGTCAGGGACCGGCCGACGAAAGAAGAAAGACCCGGAAGCGGCGAAAGTGTCAACTCTCACCAAGCGAGAGCGCGAAGTCCTCGTCCTCATAAGCGAAGGTCTCAAGAACAAAGAGATAGCCGAACGCCTCTTCATAAGCGAGTGGACCGTTCGCCATCACATAACCTCTATCTTCAACAAGCTCGGCGTCTCAGACCGCGTCGAGTTGATCCTCTACGCCTACCGTCAGGGTCTCGTCGATCCTCCGCGTTAATCAGCTATCAGCCGTCAGCTATCAGCCGTCAGCTATCAGCTTAAAGAAGATTAACCACAGATAGCACGGATAACACAGTGGAAGGCAGGGCCTTCTACAAAAGATTTCTTTCTTCCGTCTATCCGTGAAATCTGTGTGATCTGTGGTCAAAGCCAGCACAGACTTATATGCTGACGGCTGAGGGCTGAAGACTGACGGCTGGCCACCGATCAATCGTCGGCAAGCAAAGATTCCATCAAGGAGCGGTCTATCCAGACCTCGCCGGAGTGTGCGCTGAGGATGGCCGATATTATGGCCTGATCGGATTTCTCCTTCAAGACCACGCCCATCGCCCCGAGTCGGACGGCTTGGCGGTGTGCTTCGGGGTCGCGCAAGCCCGTAAGCATCAACACGCGCGCCCCTGCGGCTGCGGCCCTCAATTCGGGCAGCAGGTCGAGGCCGCTTTCGCTGCCCAGGTCTATGTCGAGCATTATGACGTCGGGTTGTAATCGTTCGGCAAGCTCGATGGCTTCTTTACCGTTGTCGGCTTCACCTACGATTTCCATTCCTTCCTGACGACTTATCACTATTTCGAGCCATGCACGGGCTACCGGGTGGTCGTCGACCGTCAGTATATGTATGGGCTGTGTTGTTTCTTCAGACATATCGCGTTCGCTCGCACATAAATATTCTCTGCTTGTTTCGCCGGATTATAGTTGAAAAAACTGTGATGGGCAATGTCGACCGGGTTTGGGCCGGAATGGTGTGATCCCAAACGATATAGCACTTGGGTGCCGGTTCGATAGCAGGATTCGGCTATCGAAAGGTGATCGGAATTAGGAACTCAGGACCATAAAAAATGGTAGCGAAGGGCGATGTGTGCGGTTTCAAAAATATGGTCTAATCGGTAGCGTTATGAGAGAGCAAAGACAGTTTCAGAGTTTTGTCAGCACCCGCGACGCGGACGGGCCCGTCAACGAATCCCGCCACGCTGCGGCGCAAGCACGCGATCTTATGATTGAAAGCACGAGTCGAAAAGAGTGTTTATTTGAGGGAGAAAACTCTATGTCACGGCTAACTGACAAGTACGGGGATGTCTATATACTGGCGCAGAACCTCGGAAGCAGGAATCTCCTGGCTCAGGAAGAGAGCGGGCACATAACCATAAGCGGAACCTGCCCGACCCGTTACGTCGCCGACCAGGTCTGGAGCAAGGCAAAGGAGATAGACCCTGCGCTCAGTCACGGCGACCTGACATTGGATCTCACAGTCGAGCGAGAGGACATCTACGGCGAATACGAGGTCCGTCCTGGAGATACTCTGTCCGACATAGCGAAGAATATCACGAGGGGAAAACTCAGCTATCAGCAAATATTCGAAGCTAATCGAACGATATTGAAAGACCCCGATGAAATACAGATCGGCCAGCGGCTCACCATACCGAACTTTTAATCGCTTGAAACAGGTGTGAGCCGCTATCGTCCAATCGGGGCGACGCGGATTTAAAACAAGGAGGGTGATGAGGATGAAAGAACAACTGATTTCATTGCTGGTGTCGAAGGTGGGGTTGGACCAGCAAAAAGCTGAAGAATCAGTCAATGCAGTCCTGAATTATATAAAGAATAATCCGCAGCAGGTGACTTCTTATCTCGAAGGAACCGGCCTCGGCAACATAGCCGGAACTCTGGGAAATATGCTCGGTAAGTAAGTCCTTGCAGCGAACGTGAGTGTGCCGCCCGGTGAAGTCAGGATACCGGAATGGGGGGCTGGTACCGTGCCGGGCGGTCGCGGGGCGTGGTTGCGGGCACATTGCAACACGCCCCGCCTATCGGGTAAAGCGCGTAGGAAATAAGGGAGGTCGTCCGTATGGTGAGCATATCGCTGGCAATAGGATTCGCTGTTATCGTGGCCTGTCTCGTTCTTATAAGTCGAAAGGTGGACCGCGCGCAACTCACAGGGTTGCGCGCATCGTCGCCCTTGCTGAAAGTCCAGATAGTCTGCGGCGATTGCGCCGGGGAGGAGGGCCGACCGAGAAGGACTTTTGCAGACCGCCGGGGAAGGTGCGAAGAATGCGGAGGCGACAGCTACGTTCTGGCATCGATCTCTTTTGCGCGCGCGCAGCGACGCGCAAGCGGCGGCTTGCCGGGGCAGAGCGCAGTGATCGGGCGCGTCGCAAAGTTCGAGAGGCCGCCCGCCCGGACGAAAAAAATCGCCGTTTGATCGGTGTGAGAGCATCCAACAGGTGTGTGCGTGAAAAGAAAGGCGTCCTGGGATTGTGCAGAGAGAGGATGGTGGAGAGTGAAATGGAAAGCATAAAAAATCTTCTTTATGGAGAGCGAATCGAAAAGCTCTCGTTCGACCAGGTACACGAGGGCGAAACCTTGATGATCGAGACGCGCAACAGCACTTACAGGTTTCTGATCATCGATGCGATAAGCGGGCAGGGGATACTGACGGGCGGGTCGTTTCATAGTAACGCGATCAGCGCCCTTTTGATAGGGATGTCGGTTGAGGACCGAAACGGATTCAGGCTCGATACGACGTGCCTGAAAGTCGGCCAGCGCGCGATTTTTCATCTGGATACTGAGATCGGCATAGAACGCCTGATCACGTCTCGTGTAACGAACCTGTTCCATGTCCGGGACGGCAAGTCGCAGAAGCGCATCGCCTGAACGGAAACAACGGCCTATGGAGCCGGGAGTTTGAACCTGTGTATGCGCGCGGCTTCTTCCTGAGAGAAGCGAGGCGGTTGCCGTGCCTGCAAAAACGTGAATTTGCCCCCCGAAAAATCGGTCTGTATTCGAATCCGGGAAGAGGGGGCGGATTCTCATGAAACTTTTAATCGCTGAAGACGAGTTGATCTCGCGCTGGATACTGAAAGAGACTTTGCTGACCTGGGGATACGACGTGACGGCCTGTGAGGACGGCAAGTCGGCCTGGGATCGCTACGCGGAAGGCGATCATCGTATTGTAATCTCCGATTGGATCATGCCTTATATGAGCGGCCTCGAATTTTGTCGGAAGATCCGTTCGGCCAGCCCACAGGGTTACTGCTATTTCATCCTGCTCACCACTCAGGGCGGAAAGGACTGTTTTCTCGAAGGGATGGATGCGGGGGTCGACGATTATATGATCAAGCCGTTCGACAACGATCAACTGAGGGCGCGTTTGAAGGTTGCCGAAAGGATGCTGGCTTCTCAACCTTGCACGACGCCCCGCATGACCCTGCCCGTATGCCCCTGGTGCAACCGTGTTCGCGAAGACGATAACCTCTGGCGCACGATGGAAGAGTATATATCCATACATACGAATGCCGGGTTGGACCGCTCTCTTTGCCCGGATTGCAGCAACAAGTAGCCGCAAGCCCCCCCCTCCTTCATACCTCAGCCATCAGTCTTCAGCCATCAGTCTTCAGCCGTCAGCGGTGGTCGGCGGTCAGTGGTCGGTTATTTATGCTGATAGCCGACGGCTGATAGCTGATAGCTGATAGCTGACGGCTGATAGCTGACTTTTCTTTGTGTGAAGCGATTCTTTAAGATATCATCTGATGGCCGGGACGGATTTGCCGGCCTCCGGCGGCCGTCCGTAATAGATGTATCTTTAATGGCAGGGAGGAGAGGCGATGAAAAAGTTAGTGGTGCGTGTGCTGGCAGTGATAGGAGCATTGACGGTTCTGTTGGCCGTCTTCGTCTTCGCGTTTCTGTTATTGAGCTGGATGTCTACGCCCGGCGTGCCGGGCAAGGTCGTCCTCGAAGTCGACCTTGAAACCGCGCTGATCGAAGACGTGCCCGACGACCCGGTGGCGAAGACTATGATGTCAGACACCGTTGCGCTGCGCGACATAGTGGACGCGCTTGAAAAAGCAGGGACAGATGATCGAGTCGCGGGCCTTGTCGCAAAGATAGGGGCCGCGCCTATGGGTATGGCTCAGGTCCAGGAGATAAGGGATGCGGTCAAGGCGTTTCGGGCCAGGAACAAATTCGCCATAGCCTATTCCGAGACCTTCGGAGAGGTCGGGCCGGGCAGCGGCGCATACTATCTGGCAACGGCCTTCGATTCCATAAAGCTGCAACCGTCGGGCGACATAGGACTCACGGGCATCATCATGGAAAGCCCTTTCGTTAGCGGCACGCTCGAAAAGCTCGATGTCAAGCCCCGCATGGACCATCGCTATGAATACAAGGCCGCGATGAATATGTTTACAGAAAAGAAATTCACCGCGCCCCACCGCGAATCCATGGAAAAGGTCATGAACTCCTGGTTCGGGCAGATGACTCGCGCCATAGCCGAAGCGCGCAAACTATCCGAAGAGCAGGTCCGCGCGCTCGTTGACAAAGGCCCTTTTCTCGGAAAAGAAGCCGTCGATGCGGGGCTGATAGACGGCGTGGCTTATCGAGATGAAGTTTACTCGGAGGCGAAAAAGAAGGCAGGTGACGGGGCGAGCTTTCTCTATCTCAAAAAATATCTCGAACGCGCCGGACGCCCTCACGTGAGCGGCCAGACCATCGCCCTGATTTATGGGGTCGGCGGAGTGCAGCGCGGACATAGCGGATTCGACCCCGTGTTCGGAGACGTTTCGATGGGGTCTGATACTGTGGCGGCTGCCTTTCGCGCCGCTATCGAAGACACGAGCGTCAAGGCCATACTCTTTCGCGTAGACAGCCCCGGCGGGTCTTACGTCGCTTCGGACACTATATGGCGCGAGACCATTCGAGCGAAAGAGGCAGGCAAACCGGTCATCGTTTCTATGGGAGATCTCGCAGGCTCAGGCGGATACTTCGTGGCCATGGCCGCAGACAAAATAGTCGCCCAACCCGGCACCATCACGGCATCGATAGGCGTGCTCGGCGGCAAGATGGTAACTACGGGCTTTTGGGACAAGACAGGCATCTCCTGGGACGAGGTGCATGTGGGAGCGAACGCGACTATGTTTACGGGAACGAAAGACTACACGCCCGCCGAGTGGGCTGAGTTTCAGTCGTGGCTCGACCGCGTATACGAAGACTTCACGAGCAAGGTGGCCGAAGGTCGAAAGCTGCCGAAAGAGAAAATCCTTGAGATAGCGAAAGGGCGTATATGGTCGGGCGAGGATGCGAAAGAACTCGGCCTCGTCGACGAGTTGGGCGGATTCCCTGTTGCATTGAAGCTGGCAAAAGCGGCGGCCGGAATTCCCGAAGGCGAAAACGTGAGGCTCAAGGTTTTCCCGGCGAAGAAGAGCACGCTCGACGTATTTTTCGGCGAATCGCCCGACAGCAGCGAGCGCGAAGGAGCGGCGGTCGCCCTGACTCGCGCGCTGAGAGTGATTCAACCCCTCGCTCGCAGAGTGAGGATGCTCGACGGGCGCACGCCTCGCGGCGTCCTGACCATGCCGGAGGTCGAACCCAGGTATTGATGAGACAGCTATCAGCCGTCAGCTATCACTCCAATGAGTCGTTCCTCCGCCAGGACGTCTTTCAGGGGGAGACGGCGGACGTCCTGCTGCGGGCTCCGACCTCCGCACCACC
>JAKEHD010000393.1 GCA_022615215.1 Blastocatellia bacterium | reverse complement strand
GCTGATGGCTGACGAAATGGAGCCAGTCTCTATATCGCGGGTCTCGGCCCGAAGTGGCGGCGAAGAAGTCCCGCTGTATCTTTTCGGTCACAGGGCCGCGCTCGCCGCTTCCTATAGGTTTGCCGTCGACTTCACGAATGGGCGTCACCTCGGCAGCCGTGCCCGTGAAGAAGGCTTCGTCCGCAGATAAAAGGTCTTCGAGCGTGAGCGCCTGAATTTCAACCCTGCAATCGAGGTTGCGGGCTATCTCGATTGCGGAAGCGCGGGTGATCCCAAGAAGAAGCGAAGATCGTTCGTCGTTCGTGTATAAAGAATCGCCGCGAACTATGAAGAGATTCTCCCCCGGCCCTTCGGCCAAACAGCCCTCGGCGTCGAGCAGCAGTGCCTCGTCGTATCCCCGGCTTACGGCCTCGCGCACGGCGAGTATCGAGTTCAGATATTGTCCGCAGGCTTTGGCCGTCGCGGGCATCATACTCGAATGAAACTTCGTCCAGGAAGAGACCGTCACTCGAACGCCCGTCACAAGAGACTGCGTCCCTAGCAAAGGCGACCAGGGCCACGCAAGTATAGCCATCTCGACGGGGCAATTCATCGGGTGGAGACCCAGGCTTCCGCTGCCGAAGAAAATTATGGGCCGTATGTAACAACTGTCGAACTCGTTTCGCCGTATGACTTCGCTTATTATCTCTGCGATCTCTTCTCGCGTGTACGGGATTTCCATTCCATAGACCGCAGCCGAATCCTGTAGCCTGTCGAGATGCGCGTCCATACGAAACACGGCCGGGCCGTCCGAGGTTTCATAGCAGCGCAAGCCCTCGAAGATGCCGCTGCCATAATGCAAAGCGTGCGCTGATACATTCACAGTGGCTTCATTCCATCGGCAGAACCGCCCGTTCATCCATACCCAGTTAGCTTGATTGAAAGACACCGTTTGCCTCCACCGTCTGTAATGGTTTCGCAAGTCGCTCGATGGCGGCCTGCGCGCCGCTGCCCGCTTTGAGCAACTTGTAATTGAGGGCGTCTGAAAGGGCCTGCCAACTCGCTTCTAAAATGTTGTCCGATACGCCGACCGTGCTCCAGGATTCCTGCCCGTCGCTCGACTGCACGAGCACGCGCACGCGGGCCGCCGTAGCCTTGTCTGTGTCGAGCACGCGGACTTTGTAATCTATCAGGCGGACCTCGCCGAGACACTTGAAGACTCCGCTCAGGGCGAGCCTCAAAGCGCGGTCGAGAGCGTGAACCGGCCCGCAACCTTCGGCGGTCGCTTCTTCGATAAGGCCTGCCACTCTCACCCTCACCGTAGCATCGGAGAAGGTTTCGCCCGTCGAATCTCGATTGGTCGAAACCGAGTAGCTTTCGAGTTCGAAGTGATCGCGGTAGCGGTCGAGCGCGCCCTCAAGCATCAGCCTGAAAGAGGCTTCGGCGGCCTCGAATTGAAAGCCCTCGTGTTCGAGTTCTTTTATGCGGTTTACTACGGGGCGCAACCGACTGTCATCGCCATCGACGGCGATGCCCATCTCGGCCGCTTTATATAAAATGTTGCTCTTGCCCGAAAGGTCCGATACCAACACGCGGCGATTGTTTCCCGTAAGCTCAGGGGCTATGTGCTCGTAAGTCGCAGGATCCCGCATCACCGCGCTCACATGCACGCCGCCCTTGTGAGCGAAGGCGCTTCGCCCGACGAAGGGCAGGTCCGCGCGATGCGGCAGGTTGGCAAGCTCTGCGACGTAGCGCGACACCTGTGTGAGTTTTGCGAGGCGGTCGCGCCCGATGGTTTCGCGTCCGAGCTTCAATTCGAGCAGAGGAATCAGCGAGCAGAGATTGGCGTTTCCGCATCGCTCGCCGTAGCCGTTTATAGTCCCTTGAACATGCTCGGCCCCGCATTCGACGGCCGCCGCTGAATTGGCGACGGCCAGATCAGAGTCGTTGTGCGTATGTATGCCGAGCGGAGCCGAGACGGCTTTTCGGACCTGAGAGATGGCTTCTTTCAATCTATCCGTCAGGGTGCCGCCGTTCGTGTCGCAGAGCGTCAGGGTGTCTGCCCCTCCGCGCTCTGCCGCTCTGAGGGTCTCGATTGCGTAATCGGGGTCGGCGCGGAATCCGTCGAAGAAATGCTCCGCATCGTATATGACCTCGCGCCCTTCGGATTTCAAATAGGCCACTGACGATTCGATGATCTCAAGGTTGTGTTCGAGCGTTATGCCGAGAGCTTTTATGACGTGCAGGTTCCATGTCTTTCCGAATATGGTGACGGTGGGCGTTTCGGCTTCGAGGAGGGCCGCGAGATTGGGGTCCGCTTCCGGGCGATTACGCGGATGGCAGGTGCTGCCGAATACGGTCAGGCGCGCGTGCTTGAGCGAAAGGGTCGGGACGCCGACTGCGGGCCGGGGACGCCCGGCAGCGGGTTTGGGACGCCGACTGCGGTTCCGCGCGCGGGCGAAGAACTCAGCGTCCCTCACATTAGAGCCGGGCCATCCGCCTTCGATGTAGTCTATGCCCAGTTCATCGAGCTTGCGCGCGATCAATATTTTGTCCTCTACGGAGAAAGAAACGCCTTCGCCCTGCGTCCCGTCCCTCAAAGTCGTGTCGTATATCTTCACCTTCATCGTTATGACTGCCTTTCAGTGTCGGTTTTTCGGGTGCCCTTTTTTATAGCCATTTTCAGCCGCTTGTAGTGATGCAGGGGAGCAGGGGGTCGGGACGCCGACCGCGGTTCCGGGAGCAGGGGTGATTCTCTACTCTGTTCCTCTGCATCCAAATAGGCTCCCGAAATGAACCCGTAGGTTCGAATGCAGGCCGCTATAAATTCGCCTTTCGAATATGCATCAGTGGTGCCGACATTGCGCGGGCGGTTGAATACAGACGGATTTGCCATCTCTGATTTACCCCCTTCTACAAGTTAGCGGTCAAAGGCCAGCTATCAGCTATCAGCTATCAGTCTTCAGCTTTCGGCTCTCAGACTGACGGCTGATGGCTGATGGCTGATCGTCACACGGCCCATAGCACTTCGTCCGGGTCTCTATGGAGAAAGCGGTCTTCTCCCGTGAGCCAGTCGATGCGGGCGGGCGTGCAAATGTCGAGAGCAACGGTGTCTTCGAGCGCCTCGGAAGAGTGTTCGACTCCCGGAGGTATCGAGAGCATCTGGTTCGGGCGCAGCACGACCTCGCCCGTAGGCAGATAGAATCGCCAGGCTCCTTTGAGCACTATGACTATCTCTTCGCTCTCGTGAGAGTGCGTTTGTGTCACCGCGCCTTCCATCACCTCGACCCTGGCGACGGTGACGTTTTCGCCTATGGCCAGCTTCCTTCTATAAAGCTCCGTGATCTCTTCCGGGTTCATCTGATCCCAATCGTAAAATCCCATGATTGCCTCCAAATATATCTTCCCTGCGTCGAGGCGTGATGAGTAATGCGTGATGCTTTCTATGCAGGGGTGCAGGGGTGATCGGGTTCTAGCTTCACTCCCTCTATAGCCCTCTCGCTCCTCCGCTCCCCTGCTCCCCTGCTCCCCTGCTCCCCCGCTTCCCTCACGCATCACTCAATTTTTCGCCTTATCTACAAGGCGGCCTTCCGCAAGCCAGGGCATCATCCCTCGCAGGCGATGGCCTACCTCTTCTATAGGGTGCGCGAGACCTTTCGATTCAAGCTCTTTGAATCGGGGCTTGCCTGCTTCGCATTCGCCCATCCACTCTTCGGCGAACGCGCCCGATTGTATATCTTTTAGCAAGGTGCGCATTCGCTCTCTCACCTCTTCGTGTACGATCTGCGGGCCTCGCGTCAGGTCGCCGTATTCGGCTGTGTTCGAGACCGAGTATCGCATGTTGGCTATGCCGCCTTCATAGATAAGGTCGACGATCAGCTTCATCTCGTGCAGGCATTCGAAGTAAGCCATCTCAGGCGAATAGCCCGCTTCGACGAGCGTCTCGAACCCTGCCTGAATGAGCGAAGTCAGTCCGCCGCAGAGCACGGCCTGTTCGCCGAACAGGTCCGTTTCGGTCTCTTCCTTGAAAGTCGTCTCGATGACGCCTGCGCGCCCGCCGCCTATGGCCGAGGCATAAGCGAGACCCACCTGCCGCGCGTCGCCCGAAGGGTCTTGATGGACCGCAAGCAAACAGGGCACGCCGCGACCTTCTGTGAACTCGCGGCGTTCGAGATGGCCGGGCGCTTTGGGGGCGACCATGAAGACGTTTATATCTTCGGGCGGCACGATCTTTTTGAAATGGATCGAAAAACCATGTGCGAAGGCTAGATAATTTCCGGGCATAAGGTTGGGCGCGACCTCTTGCTTATAGATTCGTGGGGCAAGCTCGTCGGGCACGAGTAAGACCACAACATCCGAGTTGAACGCGGCTTCGGCGGTGTCTTGAACCCTGAGACCTGCGTCCTCCGCTTTGCTGCGCGAGGGGCTGTCCGGTCTCAGGCCGACCACAACGTCGCAGCCCGAATCTTTCAGGTTATTGGCCTGAGCGTACCCTTGCGCGCCATAGCCGAGGACTGCGATTTTCCTGGTTTTGAGATGAGCGGGATCGGCGTCCCGGTCGTAGAATACTTTCATTATATCCTCCACAGAAAATAGTTTGGAGCGCCGCCTTCAGGCGGGAGCTTATCCCTTGAAGAAACATTGCGCCTGAAGGCGGCACTCCGAACCTTTCATACTTTCAGGGCGACGCTCCGGGGGGCTTCAGGGGACCGGGCCATCGCCACCGTGCCGGTTCGAGCTATCTCGCGAATCCCTATGGGCGCGAGCAGTTTTATCAGAGAGTTGATGCGGTCCCAATCGCCCATCACCTCGACTATTATGCCGTCGTCGGAAAGGTCTACGACCTCCGCGCGAAATGCCGAAACCAGGCCGAGCACACGCTCGCGGGCCGCCTTCGTCGCGGCCTTCACGCTGAGGAGCGCCATCTCGCGCTCGACGTGTTTCACTCCGGTAAGATCGGTCGCCTCTAGTACGCGCACCTGCTCGCTCAACTTTTTGACTATCTGTTCCATCACCGAATCGTCGCAGCGGGTCACGAGCGTCACACGCGAAACATCCGTGGAGAGCGTTTCCGCGACTGTGAGGCTTTCGATGTTGAAGCCGCGCGCGCTGAACAAGCCGACTATGCGCGCGAGTTCTCCGTAGCGGTTTTCCACGAGTATGGAGAGCGTCCGTCTCATCCGAGCACCATCTCTTTCAGGCCCGCGCCCGCAGGGACCATAGGGTAGACGTTCTCTTCTTCCGAGACCAGTATGTCCATGACGACTACGCCCGGAGTCGCAAGCCCGCGTTCGAGCACGCTGCCGAGTTGAGATGGGCGCGTGGCCCTAAGCCCCGTCGCGCCGTAGGCTTCGGCAAGCTTCACGAAATCGGGCAGCCATTCCATGTTGACCGACGAATAAGCGCGGTCATAAAAAAGCTCCTGCCACTGTCGCACCATGCCTAGATAGTTGTTGTTCATTATGACTATCTTGATGTTCGTCCTGTACTGCACGGCGGTCGCAAGCTCCTGCGCGGTCATCTGAAATCCGCCGTCGCCGACGAAGGCGACGACCTGACGACGGGGAAAGGCTATCTGCGCGCCGAGCGCGGCAGGGAACCCGAAGCCCATAGTCCCAAGCCCGCCCGATGTGAGCGATTGGCGCGGACCTTTGAACGGATAATACTGAGCGAGCCACATCTGATGCTGGCCCACGTCCGTCGCAATGATGGCTTCGCCGCCCGTCAGGCGATAAAGCTCCTCGCAGAGGAATTGAGGCATGATGATCTCATCGGAATTCTTATAGGTGAGCGGCGCGTAGACTTGCCAGTCTCTTATCTGTTCCCACCAGGGCGCAAGGCGCGCGCGGCTCGGTTCTTCGGTATCTCTCGGTAAGAGGTCGAGCATCTGCCGGATTACGCTTCGTGCATCGCCGACTATAGGAAAGTGTGCGCGGACGTTTTTGCTTATCGAACTCGGCGCGACATCCACGTGAACGATCTCGGCCTGGGGAGCGAATTTCTCAAGCGCCCCGGTCACGCGGTCGTCGAAGCGGACGCCTATGGCGACGATCACATCGGATTCCGAAATCGCCATGTTGGCCGCGTAAGTGCCATGCATGCCGAGCATGCCGAGGCAAAGCGTGTGGCCTGCGGGGAAACATCCCAGCCCCATCAAGGTCGGAGTGACCGGCAGATTCAATCTCTCCGCGAGTTCCAATAATTCTTCAGAGCCGTTCGAGTGAATTACTCCGCCGCCCACGTAGAGTATCGGCCGAGTGGCTTCGCATATTTTCGATACGGCCCTCTTGACCTGTTCTATGGGACCGTAGCTGTCGGGCCGGTATCCGGGCAGGTCGAGATGATCGGGATAGGTGAAAGGCGCGGTCTGTGCGGTTATGTCTTTAGGAATATCTATGACTACGGGACCGGGGCGGCCTGTGCTCGCTATGTGAAATGCTTCGCGGACGATTTCGGCAAGGTCTCGCACGTCTTTCAAGAGATAGTTGTACTTCGTGCAGGGGCGAGTGATGCCGACCGTGTCGACTTCCTGAAAGGCGTCGTTGCCTATGAGAAGGCTGGGCACCTGGCCCGTTATAACCACGAGCGGCGTCGAATCCATGAAGGCGTTTGCGATGCCTGTGACGGAATTGGTAGCGCCCGGTCCCGATGTTACGAGCGCGACGCCCGGCTTGCCCGTCGCTTTTGCGTAGCCTTCGGCCATGTGGACTGCGCCCTGTTCGTGCCGCGCCAGTACGTGCTTTATGCGGTCCTGTGTCTTCAACAACTCGTCGTAGATGTGCAGCACAGCCCCGCCCGGATAACCGAATATCGTGTCTACGCCTTCTCGAATAAGCGCCTCGCAGAGTATGCGCGCCCCGCGCATGGTCTCCGATGTGGCTTCAACCTCAAGCTCTTCTTCCAGGATTGCGGGTTGCGGACTGCTATTGATTATAGCGGCCATTCATTTTCCCCCTCGCCGATTTTTTGCACTTACAAATGCTTTCGAACCGGGTGGGAACGATCCCGATTTCAACATTTCTTCTTTTGCGATCAATTTCATTTTATTTCTCCGCATATAAACTTTAAGGCCGCCATCCTTACTCAGTGGATGACGGCCTTTGGCGCAAACGGGATGTTTTTGCCTGTCATCCACTGCTCTTAAGCAGGGCAACGATAATGATGATAACTATGACTATGGAGATCGAGCCGACTTGCTCTGTCATAAAGAATGCGGGGCGGGCGGCTGCTGACCGGGCCGAACCCGCCCGCTTCACAAAGGTGCCTCTAATGCTCACAAGAGCTACCATAATGTTTCACTCTTCAAGTCTGGATAGGAATAACACGATTCCGCGCGGTCGGCAAATAGATAATCTTTATCGCGCGATAAGCGAGATTGTCGGCCGACAGGGAAGAGATTCGGTTATCTCCGATTGAATGATTACACAAAATTGTAAAATGGGTTTGCTAATGGCGATAAAAGGAGTATAATCGGCGCAGATGGGGAACTTCAATGAGTGGCCTTCAAGTAATGCGAGTGGATGTCCCGTTGATATTGAAGGCAACCAGAGTGCTCCGAAATGGAGCTTCAGAAAGGGGAGCACATGAAACTCTGTAAAATCGCTCTTACGACGATGGTCATTTTGATGGCGTCGACCTGGGCTTACGGGCAGGAGCGGAATTCGCTTCCGCCGGATGAGCAGAGCCAGTACGTGGTCTCGGCGAAGGCCGGACAGGTCAACTTCATCGAGGGCCAGGTTCTCTACAAACGGCTCAGGAATGATTGGGATATATTGACTGCGGGCGACAATCTGCTCACGGGCGATTCCGTGAAGACAGGCGTGGGCGCGAACGCGGAAATATTGCTCAATCCCGGCTCTTACCTGCGACTGTCGGAAAAGGCCGAATTCATCTTCTCCAATGCATCGCTTTACTCTTTGAAGCTGAACCTTCTGAAAGGCTCGGCCATAGTAGAGTCGGCAGTGGTCGAAGAACCCATCACCGTCATCACTCCCAATGCGGAGTATATGATCGTGGAAAGAGGTCTCTATCGGTTCGATGTGATGTCGGATGAAAGGTCCGAGGTGATGGTTCGCAAAGGAAGAGTGCTGGTGGCGGATGCCAAAGTCAAAAAAGGCAAGAAAGCCGTCATCGAAGACGGCGATCATACGATCGCCAAATTCAATAGCAAACTCCAAGACGAATTCGATCTCTGGAGCAAGGACCGCGCAAAGACGCTGATTGCGGCAAACAAAAGGCTACAGAGGAATACCTTGCGTTCCGTTCTTGCAAACAACTGGTACTACAGCATGTGGCTATATGATCGCCGCTACGGTTATTGCACCTTCTTGCCGGGCTATAGAGGGTACTCCTCGCCCTACGGATGGGGCTATTCCAGTTGCAACCCTTACGGATTCCGTAACTACTGGGGTCCGCAAAATAACTATGGCGCAGGTTATCGCGGCGGAAATAACGGCAACACAGGAGGCGGAAATACAGGCGGAGGCGGCAGAGCCAGACGCCCGGACGCGCCCGATTCCGGCGGTAGAGGCAGAGTTGGAGGTGACCGCCCACGCCCGGTTCTGCCCGGACCCGGAAGGACAGGGGGCGGCTCATCTGTCGGAGGCGGCAGAACGGGAGGGGGCGTTTCTGCTCCGAGCGCCCCGAGATCGCGCCCGTCACCTTCCATGCCGTCCCGCTCATCGCCTTCGCCCTCATCGGGCGGCGGCCGGTCGCGGTCGAATAATAATTAGCCGTCCGCAAGGACTCGATCTTTAGAGGCGCTCTCTCGCGGGAGCGCCTTCTTCATTTCTGCGCAACCTTATGTGTTCAGAGAAGCAAAAAACTCACCGCCGAGAGACCGCAGAACACGGAGAGTTGCTTCTCCGTGTCTCCGTGTCTCCGTGGTGAAATCCCATTCCTATTCTGAAGACCCGCGCGCAACCCACCCGCTTCCAATCCGTTGCAAATAAGGCTAGAATTTGGGTCTCGGATGAATCCCGGAGGCGGAGCCGCATCCCTATGGCTTACATAGTTGACGGCAACAATGTGATGGGGCAGAGACCGGGCTGGCACCGCGATAAATCGCATGCGCGTCGGCGACTCGTCGAAGAGGTGGCCGCCTTTGCCAGAACCAAAAAAGCGCGCGTCACAGTAGTCTTCGACGGTGCGCCCGATCAGGCATTGCCCGAAGGGGCTGCTCACAGAGGCGTGAAGGTACTTTATGCGGAAAGGGGGTCGGACGCCGACACCCGCATAGAACGCATCGTGGAGTCTTCGCGCGACCCGCGCGGTCTGACCGTCGTTACCTCGGATCGCCGCCTTGCGCTCGCGGTTCGCTGGCGCGGAACTTCCGTCGTGAGGTCGGGC
>JAKEHD010000392.1 GCA_022615215.1 Blastocatellia bacterium | reverse complement strand
TTGCCTGCGGTGGGCCTGAGCAGATCGAGAAGGATTCTTATGGTGGTGGTTTTGCCCGCGCCGTTCAAGCCGAGGAACCCGAATATCTCGCCTTTCCGTACTTCGAGTTGCAACTCTTTTACGGCCGTCAACCGTCCATAGCGTTTCGATACTGCGCAGATAGAGATGGCCGGTTCCGCCGACTCGCCCGAAGTCATAGACGAATTCTAAAGAGCAGGTAAGTGCGGCGCAAGAAGAAAGCCGTTATCCTGGGAGCGCAGGCATCTTGCCTGCTTGCCTTGAGGAGATACTTATTTTCTTGTAAACCGTCAATAGCGCAAGCCCGGCACGCTGGAAGCGTGCGCTCCCAGGAACAACTTCTCTGGCGATCCTGACGGAAAGCTTGACTGAGGAAATTCGGCCATGTTAGCTTGCCAGTTCCATTGCGTATCGCTAATCTCGATATTGCAGGCGAAGGATTGAAACACGAACCGGATGAGACGATGATCGCTCGTCGTCGGATCGTTCGAGAAGGAACTGCGAGACCCGTTATGCTCAAGCGAACTCCGCTTACGGAAGCGCACATATCTATCGGCGCGCGCATGGTCGCTTTCGCCGGTTGGGAGATGCCCGTCCAGTATTCCGGGCCGATGCAAGAGCACCTGGCTGTGCGTGAAGCGGCCGGACTCTTCGATGTATCGCACATGGGCGAGATAGAAGTGATAGGCGAAGACGCGCTCGAACTGGTCCAGCGCCTCACGACCAACGACGCCGCGAAGCTCGAAGACGATCAGGTGCAGTATTCGATATTCACGAACGAAGCGGGCGGCGTCATGGACGACCTGCTGGTTTACCGCATCAACTCGGAATACTTCATGCTGGTCGTAAACGCAGGGACGACCGATAAGGACTACCACTGGATAAAGCAGCATGCTGATTCCTACAAAGTCGAGGTACACAACACAAGCCAGGGCTACGCCTTGATGGCCTTGCAGGGACCGCGCGCCGAATTGATCTTGCAAGCCCTCACGGATCATATGCTCGACCATATACCTTACTACTGGTCGCAGCGCGTCTCAGTCGATGGAGTCGCTTGCCGCGTGTCCCGCACCGGTTACACGGGCGAAGACGGGTTCGAGATATTCGCCGCCCCCGATCAGGCGCGCCATGTATGGAACAGGTTGCTTGTGACGGGCCATTCGCACGGTCTGGTCCCCTGCGGCCTTGCGGCGCGCAACACTCTGAGGCTCGAAGCCGCTTTCAGGCTCTACGGCAACGACATGGACGATACGACCACGCCGCTCGAAGCCGGGCTGGGCTGGGTTGTGAAGCTGTTGAAGGCCAACGATTTCACAGGCCGTGAGATTCTCGAACGGCAGAAGAGAGAGGGCCTCGCGCGAAAGCTCGTAGGGTTCGAGGTTCTCGACCGCGCCCCCGCGCGCGACGGCTACACGGTCGTGATCGCGGGCCAGGAGGTCGGCCGCGTCGCGTCGGGCAGCCCCGCGCCATTCCTGAAAAAGAACATAGGACTCGTTTATCTGCCCATAGAACATTCGGCTCCGGGGACGGAATTTTCTGTATTGGTGCGCGGGCGCGACGTGAGAGCGCGCGTCGTCGAGACGCCTTTTTACAAGAGAGAAAGGAAGTTCGATTAATAACGGAGAGAAAAGAAGATGGCAAATATCCCTGAAGATTTGAACTACACCAAAGACCACGAGTGGGTCCGCGTAGAGGAGAAGCGCGCCACCGTCGGCATCACAGACCACGCTCAGAACCAGCTTGGCGATGTGGTCTATGTCGAGTTGCCCAAGGTCGGCGATACATTCGAGGTCGCCGAACCGTTCGGCTCGGTCGAGAGCGTCAAAGCCGTGAGCGAAATCTACATGCCGCTCGGCGGAACCGTGGCCGAAGTCAACGACAGCCTTAACGATTCGCCCGAACAGGTCAACGATGACCCTTACGGCGATGGCTGGATGATAGTGATCGAGATAGAGAATCTGTCGCAGGTCGACAGCCTCTTGAACGCTGCCGAGTACGAGGATTACATCAAGGAAGAGGGCGCGGAGTAAGCAAGAAAGAAATCTTTATGGCGATGAGATATATTCCAAACTCGCCTGACGAGCGCCGCTCGATGCTCCGCGAGGTGGGCTGTGAGAGTATCGAAGAACTCTTCGAGCAAATCCCCGAAGACCTGCGGCTTACCGAACCCGTAGGCATCGGTCCTGCCATCCCTGAGCCTGATCTCATAGATTACTTCCGCGACCTGGCCACTCGAAACCGCGTCGATTACCTGTCGTTTCTCGGCGCGGGCGCTTACTCGCACTTCATACCGGTCATCATAGATTCGTTGATCTCGCGCTCGGAGTTCTTCACGGCCTACACGCCCTATCAACCTGAACTGAGCCAGGGGACTCTGCAATATATATTCGAGTTCCAGACGATGATTTGCCAACTGACCGGCATGGAGGTGGCCAACGCATCGCTTTACGACGGCTCGTCGGCGCTCGGCGAAGCGGTGCTTATGGCGAGTCGCTTAACCCGCCGCGATAAATTCATCATCGCAGATACCGTCCATCCGCAATACCGCGAAGTCGTATCGACATACACCAAAAATCTCGGCGTAGAAATCGAATATGCCGCGCACACAGAAGCGGGGACCGTAGATATCGACTCGCTTCGCATAGACGGGCAGACCGCCGCCGTCGCTGTGCAATCGCCGAACTTCTTCGGCTGTGTGGAAGATTTGAGCGCGATTGCGGACGTGGCGCACGCGGCGGGCGCTCTGCTCATCGTTTCGATCACCGAACCTATAAGCCTCGGACTTTTGAAATCGCCCGGCGCTTGCGGGGCCGACATAGTCGTGGGCGAGGGGCAGTCTTTCGGAATACCGATGAGTTACGGCGGGCCATATCTCGGACTCTTCGCGACGCTCGAAAAATACGTGCGCCAAGTGCCTGGCCGTCTCGTGGGCGAAGCTTACGATGAGAGCGGCCGCCGGGGGTTCGTGCTGACTCTTTCGACGCGCGAACAGCACATACGCCGCGAGAAGGCCACATCGAACATCTGCACGAATCAAGGGCTGTTCGCGCTCATGGCGACCGTTTATCTGGCGACGATGGGGCGTCGCGGAATTCAGGAAGTCGCCCGCCAGAATTTGCAGAAGGCACATTACGCGGCTTCTGAGATCAGTCGGCTCGATGGATTTTCTCTGAGATTCGGAGCGCCCTTCTTCAACGAATTCGTCGTTCGAATGCCGCGCCCGGCAACCGTTGTGACCCGCGCCTTGCTCGACAAGAAAATAATTTCGGGGGTCGCGCTCGAATGCTATTACCCTGACCTTAAAGATTCACTTCTCGTATGCGTGACCGAGACGGCGAAGAAAGAGGCGATTGACAGGCTGGTCGCGGCGCTCGCGGAGCAATCCGATTTTGAGTAGTCCGTTATCCGTGGTCATAAAGATTTCTTTCTTACGTGGTCCGTTGTAGATTCTTTCAGTATCTCGATCAAAGAACGACGGACGAAGGACGGAAGCGTACTCGCTGCCGGACGAAAAACAGATAATGAAGAACAGAATCAAAAAAGCGACGACGCACACGGTTCAGAATGAGGGCCTGCTGTTTGAAGTGTCTCGGCCCGGACGCACGGGCTATTCTCTGTCTCAACTCGACGTGCCTGAACAAACCGAAGAGATGATAGAGCGCCGCTTGCTGCGCGATGACGATCTCGCTGGGATGCCGGAGTTGTCTGAGGTCGACGTCGTGCGTCACTTCACGCGGCTCTCGACCTGGAACTACGGCGTAGATACAGGCATGTACCCGCTCGGCTCATGCACTATGAAGTACAACCCGCGCCTGAACGAACGCATAGCCCGCCTCGATGGGTTCGCCGGTCTCCATCCGCTCACGCCCGCGCCTCTCGCTCAGGGCGCGCTCGAAGTCATTCGCAGACTCGAAGAATGTCTGACGCGCATCACGGGGCTTCACGCCGTATCGCTTCAGCCTGCGGCGGGCGCGCAGGGCGAGATGACTGGAATAATGATGATACGCCAGGCGCTCGCAGACCGCGGAGACCCGCGCAAGAAAGTATTAATTCCAGATTCAGCGCACGGCACAAATCCGGCTTCGGCCATCATCTGCGGCTACACGGTGCATACCGTTCGCTCGAATGCAGAGGGCGGCACGGACCTCGCGTCTCTCAGGGAGATGATGACCGAAGACGTGGCCGCGTTGATGCTCACGAATCCGAACACGCTCGGCAAATTCGAGCGCAACATAGAAGAGGTCTGCCGCATAGTCCACCAGCATGGCGGCATGGTCTATATGGATGGGGCGAACATGAATGCGCTCGTCGAAGTTGCGAGACCGGGAGATTTCGGCGTGGACGTGATGCACCTGAACCTTCACAAGACCTTTTCGACTCCGCACGGCGGAGGTGGACCCGGAGCCGGACCCGTCGCCGCACGCGAGACGCTCGAACCCTACCTGCCGTTTCCGCGCGTCGTGAGAAGCAAAGACGGAAGTCTAACGCTCGATTTCGACCGCCCCAAATCGATAGGGCGTGTGCGGGCTTATTTCGGCAACTTCGGCGTTCTGGTCCGCGCGCTCGGTTATATACTGACGCACGGAGATGAAGGATTGCGCGAGGCGACCGAGGCAGCTGTGGTGAATGCGAACTACATCGCGCATAACTTGAAGGACACCTACGACATACCTTATCCGGGCCGCGTTATGCACGAGGTCATTTTTTCAGACAAACGCCAGGCCCGTCACGGCGTGAAGAACGCAGACATTTCCAAGAGACTCATCGACTACGGATTCTACCCGCCTACCATGTCATTTCCCTTGATCGTGCAGGGCGCTATCATGGTAGAACCCACCGAGACGGAGGGCCGAGAGGAACTCGACCTCTTTATAGCCGCTATGAAAGCCATAAACGAAGAAGCGGCTGAAGACCCCGAGATACTCCGTCACGCTCCGCATACGACGAAGGTGGGCCGACTCGACGAAGTTGCCGCCGCTCGTAAACCTGTGCTCAGGTGGCAGCCCGAAGGAAGGCAAAAGTAAAAAGGAAAAATTAAAAAGTACCGAACCTATAGAACGCGCTGCGTTCCATTTTGCCTTTTGCCTTTTTACTTTTGCCTTGATCGCCGGTCGGCCCGGTTCTTGGTTCTGCCTTGATTGAGGAAACAACAATGAAGAGAGAAAGCATAGAAGAATTGCGTCAGCGATTGCTCAGAGAAGAACAGGTGCAGGAGATGATCGCGATGCGCGCTTATGAGATATACCGGATGCGAGGGGGCGGGCCGGGCCGCGAAGCCGAAGACTGGTTTCAGGCCGAAAACGAAATCCTCGGATTTTTGATCGAAGAGGAATCCCGGCGCGCGCGAGAAGAAGAGGAAACCCGAAGACAGCGCGAAGAGGACCGCACGATAGGCCTTCCGCGTTCGCCGGATTCATCCATAGCGATAGAAGAACAGGGCGAGGGACCGCGAGCCTTCGTCCCGCGCACGACCCCTGAGATAGCCGAACGCCTGAGTGCGCCTGCTGCGTTGACGGCCCAGGAGCGAGCCGAAGCGCAATCGGAGTTAGGGGTCGTGGACGAAATCAAAGGGTATTACTCTATCGTCTGGTCGCCGACCGAACCGGAAAGCGCGGAGCGCGCGCCTCTCATAGGCGCATCCTCTCAAGCTGAAGAGCCGACAAAAAAGAAGACCCGGTCGCGCGCCGCATCCAAAACCGCCACGCCGCGCAAGAGCAAAGCTACGGCCAGGAAATCTTCTACAAGCAAGAAACCTTCCGCCAAAGAAGAGGGCGAAACGCCTGCCAAAAAATCCGCTGCCGCAAAAAAGAGCGCGGCCAAAAAACCGGCCGCAAAACGCGCATCCTCAAAGAAGAAAGCAGGAGACGAAACGCTGTAGGCAGTGACCCTTTGCTTTCTAAGGACCGCCTTTAGGCGCGTAGTAGCCTTCGCGCGTGCGCACGGAATAACCGGCTCTGGTCAGGTAGACATTGATGCGGCGCAATCGTCCGTCGCGCCTTTCGTTTTTTGGGATGTAGGTGATGATGTACTGATTCTTCAACTCGCGCGCCACCTGTGCGTATACATCTTTCATCTCTTCGTCCATGAGCGGAGAGAACAATCGGCCGCCGGTGCGGGTCGATAGATCCGTCATGAGGTACTCGGCGCGCTCCAGTATCGGAACGAAGAATCTGTTCGCATTAGCTAAAATAGCGCGGGCTTTGCTTATCGTATAGACGACGGCCCCCGATTTTATGACCGAGGCCAGTATCTGTTCATAGGTGAGGTCGCTAGAGGTGTCATGTCCGTCGGTGAGAAGGATGACAGCCTTGCGCCCTTCGACTTTCGTCAGTTGTTCTTCAGCCGTCAAATAGAGCGCATCGTATAGAGCGGTGTTGCCATAAGTGCTGCGGCCATCAGGGGTTCGCACCATACCGGGTCTGAATCGCCAGGTGATGGCATGTTGAAGCTCGTCCGCATTCGAGGTCCAATCCTGAATCAACTCGATCTTCGAGTGAAACTCTATTATCGATACCTTGTCTTCAGGCCCGAGTTGCCGGATGAAATTCATGGCCGCATCGCGCAGCGATGAGATTTCGCCCACCACCGATCCCGATGCGTCCAACAGCATGACGACGTTTACGGGGACGCTGCTTATGATGAAGCTCGCTATGTCCTGCCGTTTTCCGTCCTCAGCTATTATGAATTCACTCTGGCCGAGGTCCGTAGCCTGGTGATTGTAAGGGTCTATGACTGTGACGTTGAGCAGCACCTCTTCGGCGCGCAGACGTATAGGGTCGTCTCCGCTTTGCCGTTTGTTTTGCGGCAGATTCCGCCCGCTCTGGGCGTGCGCGCCCAAAAGCGCCGTCAGCATCACTATGATTGCGCATAAGATTTTCGCCGTTGCGTTCGATTTAATCATAAGTCACACAGCCAAGTATTTGTTTGAGTATAGCCCAGATGGAGAGTATATGAAAATGCGCACGGCAGGGTGACGGGGAAATCGCGCGCCGCGCGAGGGGAGAATCATCCGTTTACGTCGAACACTGATCGAGAGGGAGTTTCATGATGCGAAGGTTTTGCAAGCTTGTACTATCGATTGATCGTCGGGAGGCTTTCGCCACCGGCCTTCATTCTTCCGGTCTCGATACGATTTTCTCGACAGCGAGCATAATCTTCTGCAACTGGTCGCCGGTCAGATCGTTTTCCGATAGCAACTCCAGTATCCTCAACCTGATCTCATGGGCAGACATTTCCTGACAGGGCGGTTCACCTTCTGATGAATCCTTCGACTTTTTCGCCATGAGATTTCTCCACCGGGAATATGCCATTGCAGTCCCGTATGCAAACCCGACACGTGGAGGCGCTCTCAGTTTAAGATCTCAACTCTGCGGCTATAGCCTTTGCGGTCTCGCGGGCAATTTCTATCTGGTCCGGGCGGTAAGAGATCGCGCCCACGACCGCATGGCCGCCGCCATCATAGCGTTCGCATATCGAAGCGAGGTTGTGACGGCGCGCGTAGCGGCTCCAGGGGTTGAACCCGACCGATACCTTGGCGCGATCGGGCGACAGGCTCACCCCGACCGAATATATGCAATCCGGGTAGAGGTAATAGGGAATGAACTTGCTATAGCCTGCCGCGTCCTGCCCGCTCAGGTCGAAATAGACTACCCGGTCTTCGAAGAGCGAGGCTTCGCGGATAAGGTCTATGGTCTTCAGGTGGCGCTCGAAGAGCGGGCCGAATTCCCGGTCAACCTCCGGGTAGGCCATTATTTCAGCCAGCGAATCGGTTCTCATCCCGCGTATTATCTTATCCATCATAAGGGCGTCGCTGCTCGCCTCGATTACGAGCATAAGCTTCAGCGCGGGCGCTTCGAGTTCGACAGCCGTCTTCGCATCTTCGTACTGCGCGCCGTCTATCACATCGGCCCAGTGTATGAGATCCTTGAGCGGTCCCGCGTCGAATTCGTACTCTCGGGCCGCCGTATCGGCTATGAACTTGGTGCAGGATTTGTAGTTCGGGTCGTAGTATTTGGTCGGAGATTTTTCGGCGAGGAAATGCTCTTCATCTTCGGGAGAAAGAAACGCGCTCTGATGATGATCGAACCACCAGGTCAGGCGGGGCGAAGGGCTGAACTTGAAATCGACTATTGCGTTCCGGTCTCCGTCCAATAACTCCTCTTCTATGAATTTCTGATTCGGTTTGTGACTGAGTCCCCTGTAGGCAATCTCCGCGTCCGGCTCGATCTTTTCGGCGAAAAAGCTGGAAAATACGGCCGCCGAGGCAAAGCCGTCGAAGCAATGATCGTGGTGCAGCACTCTGAGTTTCATCCTGCGCGTTCAATCTCCTGTCCTACTTACTTAAAACCCGGCCAATCAATTTACCATCCTGGACGCTTGATCGTGAAGGCTATTTCAGCAATCCCCTATCGATGCATACATGATGAACGGCAGCAAAACGCTTCAGCTATGCGAAATCCATATTTACATTATCAGTACCCCGACCGTAAGGGAGGGGATAATCAAAGTACCTTGAAAAGACAGGTTGATCGACAGGGCGGGGCAACTCTACAATAGATGGGCGAAATCGCTGTGATTTTTTAATCTATAAAAACTGGAGGGATATAATGAAAGCGATATGGAATGATACGGTCATAGCCGAGAGCGATGAAACCATCGTGGTAGAGATGAATCACTACTTCCCGCCTTCGTCGGTCAAGGAGGAGTTCCTTCACAAAAGCGATCACCACACGACCTGCCCGTGGAAAGGCCTGGCCAGTTATTACGACGTGGTGGTCAATGGGCAAGCCAACCGGAATGCCGCATGGTATTACCCGGAGCCGAAACCGGACGCCGAGATGATAAAGGGCTACGTAGCATTCTGGAAAGGCGTGAAGGTCGAATGATGCCCTTCATGTAGAGGCGTCTGTAGGCGCGCCTCCGAGGACTTTCTCTACATTTCTCAACGTCAAATTGTCGGGCATCACTTTTACGACGAGGTTACGCAGAAGGCAGGCAGTCTTTGATTCGTACTGTGCGATTCGGCCGAGTCTGTATGATTGCGAGCGAACCCTGTCAACGCGCTTACGGCGGCTACCCGTAAAAGTTTGCAGAGCGAGGGCGAGGTTCGCGCATCGCCTCAAGCAGGTTGCGAGCACGAAGGCATCTTCTATAGCCATGGCGGCTCCCTGTCCCATGTTCGGGGTCAGCGCATGCGCCGCATCTCCTATCAGCACGACGCGGCCTTTGTGCCACTGCTCGACATAAATATCTTCAAGGTCGTTTTGAATCAATTGATCGCGGCTGCGAATCGCTCGCAGTATTAGGGGGACTATCGAACCGAATTCCTTATACATCTCCCTGAACCTGTCGAGGTTTACGGTCTCGTATTCAGGCGCTCGCGGCCCGGCGTTCATCGTCGTGTAGCAATAGATATTCTCTCTGCCGATGGGAACTATGCCGAACCGCTTTCCCCTGCCCCACATCTCGGTCGTCATCTCACGGTCGAAGTCGAAATCGGGTTCGATTACGAATCGCCAGCAGGTGTAGCCGGAATATCGCAAAGGGATTTCGCCCAGCAACAACTCTCGCACCTGTGAGTTGATGCCGTCGGCCCCCACTACGAGATCGTAACGCTCAGTGCTGCCGTCGCTCAGTTCTACTCTCGCAGAGTCGCCGCCATCTTCCAGTCTCTTGAGAGTGGTGCCGAGGCGGACGTTTATATTTGACCCGGCGATTGCTCCGAGCAACGCATCGTGAAGGTCTGCGCGATGGAGCGCCACCGACTCGACGCCGTACTTTTTCGCCAGGAGACGAAAATCGATCCGGTTGAGCGTCCGCCCTCGCTCGTCGCTGATTCTTCCCTGATGTATCGCCTGTCCGCTCTTGAGCAACTGCTCGTATAAACCCAACTGACTGAGTATGCGCACGGCGTTTATACCCAGAGTTATGCCCGCGCCGACCGGTTTCCATTCTTCTGCTCTTTCGATCAGATCGATGCTGATTCCCGTCCGGCGCAGGAACGCGGCCAGCGTGAGACCTGCGATGCCGCCTCCGACTATCAGGATTTTATTCAGTCGACCGCTCATGAGCGGCGAAAAGATACAGGCGCTATCGGCATCTGTAAAGCCGAAAAAAGTCGCCCGCCAGCGAACGTGCGATTGCGTCGAATCATCACCTTCGCGCGCGATGCGTAAAGTTACCCGTATAGTTGCGTAAAATCGCCCGACATTCGAAGCTCGGTTACGCCTCTGCTCGAACTATAGAATTCAAGAAAATGTTTTTGTGTAGGGGCGCACCTGTGTGTGCGCCCTACCTGGGGCAGACACACAGAATGAATACATTTATTGTCTGCCCCTACGATTCCAAAATCTTTTTCTTAAGGACTATATCACCTCATAATCGTTATTATCCGCTCAGGCGCGGGCCGGAACGCGGATTGCTTTTATTATTGGGATGAGACCGGAAAGCTTTTATGGATGATTGCAAAGCAGGTAGCGGAGAAATCAAAACCGGGAGTCGGATTCGATGACGACAAACAGGCAAAAAACCGATATGCAGGAGTGGCTCGCAGAGGTTTCGGGCTTATGTAGCTCGCCCGATTGGACGCAGGACGAGTTGCCTGTCGAAATCAAACAGACTCATATATCAGCCCTTTTGCTCGGTCGGCGGCGTGTGCTCAAACTCAAGAAGCCCGTCGATTTCGGGTTTCTCGATTACACAACGCTTGAGAAGCGCCGCCGCGCCTGTGAAGCCGAAGTCGCTCTGAACCGCAGGCTCTGCCCCGATATTTATCTCGGCGTTCAACCTGTAGTCGAATCAGGCGGGCAGTTCCGGCTCTCAGAAGAAGGGCGGGTCGTAGATTACGGCGTGTTGATGAAACGGCTCCCCGATGATTTTATGCTCGATCGAATGGTGGCCGAGGGCCGTGTGACGGAAGCGATAATAGATCGAGTCGCCGAACGGCTCCACGCATTTCATAAAACGGCCCGGCGCGGTTCGGACGTCGACCGTCACGGAAGCCCCGAACAGATTCGTTATAACTGGGAAGAGAATTTCACACAGACCCGCCCTTACACGGGCCGCTCCATCGCCGCGCAGGATTTCGATCTTATTCGCGATTGGGTTGAAGTATGGCTCGATAGCAACGATGAGTTGTTGAGATCGCGCGTCCGCGAAGGGTGGATTCGAGACGGGCACGGCGATGTGCGATGTGAAAGCATAAATGTAACCGACGGTATATGCATATTCGATTGCATAGAGTTCAACGACCGCTTTCGCTGCGATGATGTCGCAAGCGAGGTGGCATTTCTGGCGATGGACCTGGACGCGCGTGCAAGACCCGACCTCGGCTACTATTTTTCGGAACGCTATCACGCGCGATCTGACGATCATCAATTATTCGCATTGCTCCCTTTCTATCGCTGTTACCGCGCTTATGTTCGCGGCAAGGTGCTCAGTTTCAGATTGGACGAGCCGGAGTTCAGCAAATCCGAGCGCGAAGCCGCAGCCGCAAGGGCCGCCAATTACTTCGATCTGGCGCGGCGCTATGCTTCGCCGTTAAAGCAACCCACGGTGATCGCAGTGGGGGGGCTATCGGGGACGGGAAAGACCTCTGTGGCGCGAGCGATTGCAGGCGAACTGGGACTTCGCGTCGCGTCTTCGGATGTGGTGCGTGAACTGGTATTCGGCGATGCAAAGCGTCCGACAGGTTTCGGAAAAGGAGCTTACACGCCCGAAGCTGGTCGCCTCACTTATCAAAAGCTCGTCGAGGCGGGGCGAAGTCTTCTCGAAGAAAACCGGGGCGTCGTGCTCGATGCGACTTTTTTGCGCGGGGACGCGCGCGCTCTGGCACGCCGTATGGCCGAAGAAGCAGGCGCTCGCTGGCGTTTTATAGAATGCCGCCTGTCTCCCGAATCCGTGCGGCAAAGGCTCGAACATCGCGCGGCGCTGAAAGAAGGTCTCTCGGATGCGACCTGGGAAATTTATTTGCGACAGAGCGCAGAACACACACACATATCTGATGGTTCTGCACACCTGGCGCTTGATACGGGCGGGAGTCTTGCAGAGGTGAGTAGAGGTGCCGCCGACTGGTTGCGTGCAAAAGACCTCTAACAGTTTTTGAAGTGATATTATTGAAGGTGACACTATGAAAGATAAAATGAGAATGCTTATAGCTTACGACGGTTCGCAATGCGCCGATGCGGCGCTCGACGATCTCACACGCGCGGGCCTTCCCCGTGAAGCCGAGGCTCTGGTCCTTTCGGTTGCCGATGTATGGTTGTGGTCTACGGCGGGCGATGAACCCGTCCTCCCGGCCACTGCGAGGATATACGCGCGCTCATGGAACGAAGAACGCGAAGAAGCGATACAGGCTGTCGAGGAGGCCCGCGCGATGGCTGAACGCGCGAGCGAGCGCATCAAATCGATGTTTCCCGAATGGGAGGTCCACGCAGAAGCATCAGGCGATTCGCCCGCGTGGGGAGTGATAAAGGAGGCCGACCGTTGGAAGGCCGACCTGGTAGTCGTAGGCTCGCATGGCCATTCGGCTATCGGGCGATTCTTCTTGGGCAGCGTTTCGCAGAAGGTAGTCACCGAAGCGCACCGCCCCGTGCGCATAGCGCGAGGCCGACCCTGGCAAAAAGATCCGATAGTGCGAATAGTGATCGGAGTCGACGGCTCGCCCGATTCGGAAGCGGCTCTCGACGCTGTTGCAAAACGCAGTTGGCCTGAAGGCAGCGAGGCGCGCGTGGTTGCCGCGCTCGATAACGCGATACTCACGGCGCTCGATTGGATTGAATTCGAGGACGAAGATGAAAGCGCCGGAGTGCATAGGATGATAGATGCTGCGGTCGAGAAACTCAGAGCCGCCGGACTCATCGCCTCGCCCGTAGTGAAGAGGGGCGACCCCAGGCGCGTTCTCGTCTCGGAGGCTGAAGAATGGGGCGCAGACTCCCTCTTCGTCGGAGCGAGAGGACTGAGACGTGTAGAGAGATTTTTGATAGGCAGCGTATCGGCAGCCGTTGCGGCGCGGGCGCACTGCTCGGTCGAGGTCGCGCGCCCTTCCAGAAAGGATGAGGGATGAAGGATGAAGGATGAAAACAAGAGCCGGTATCCGGTTCATCCTTCATCCTTCATCCCTCATCCTT
>JAKEHD010000391.1 GCA_022615215.1 Blastocatellia bacterium | reverse complement strand
TCTCTGAAGAAAGAAAAAGGGCGGCGCACTCCACATAAGCGTTCCTCTCTGGAAAAATTTTCATTTTGCCCCGCGCGCAGTATACACGGCCAACACGATAGAATCGCTGAATATGACGCTACGGAAGGTCATCAAGGATCACCCGCTGTTCCCGATCGACGAGGCCGTGTTCAATCTGCTCTAATTTGCGCTGCCAGAAGCGGACGATGCCGATGAAGAATTGGAGCGCCGCGATGAACCAGTTTGCCATCCTATTCGAGGGACAAATCCCGATGAGCGGGCTGGAAGCCCTCCTGGCCTCTCGGCCTCTCGGCCTCTCGGCCCGCCCGTATGATGCGATGATTGCTGCGCGCAGGTGCGTGCTGTTAAGATTGAACCGCCGGTCGAGTGATTATGAATGAGCCGGCCTGTTAGGATGCGAGCGAACGGGTGATCGAACGAGCAGATCGGGCCATCGAACCTGAAAGGGGGCGGGCCGCATCCAACGGCTGTAACAAAATCGATATTGATTGAGTCTCAGGGGGAAAGATGTTTATTAGATTTAAAGCGATAGTACCGGCCATCATCTTGATTTCAGGTCTTGCATTACCGGCGAGCGCGCAGCAGGATTTTACATTCGCGTCGCCCGACGGTGGGACGGTCGCTGTGTCCGGTATGCGCGGAAATGTCGTGGTCCTCGTATTCAGCAGCGTGCAGGATCCGCAGTGCCGCGACATATTCAAGGCGATGGAATCGCTCACCGAGCGATACGGAGGAAAAAACGTTCGCATCTATTGGGTCAGCATAGACCTCGAAAAAGATGCAAGCAACGAACAGATCAAAAATCCTTGCGGGCCTGCGGGTAAGGTCGCCGTCCTGCGTGACCCGGCGCGTGCGGCATTCAAGAGCTTCGGCGGACGACAAATGCCAACGACAGTCGTGCTCGATAAACAAGGTCAGTTGCACGGGCAGCCTCGCGGCGGTTTCAATCCGAATTCCGACTTCGTCAACAAGATGGCCGCCGTCATAGACAGTTTGCTCGGACAGAATTGAGAGCGTAGACATCCCTCAACATAATTGCGACGTCTGTCTCTCCATAAAAGATATAGCGAAAATGGAAGCGCCGGTTTTGTAGAAAGAAGACCGGCGCTTCTATTTATTATCATCACTGTCATTCGCCTGCGACCGAAGGGCTGTTGCAAAGTAGCCTGTCATGCCTGGGAGCGCAGGCCGATTGCCTGCTTGCTTTGGGAGACGCCGGTTTTCGAGAAAATCAGCTATAGCGCAAATCCTGCACGCTGGAAGCGTGCGCTCCCAGGTACTTTGTAACTGCCCTGCCTGCGGCTGGCGCGTTCGTGCGCGGCTCTGATAAAAATTGTGGTGATGAAAAACGAAACCAAAGATGGAGCCGCGCTCCTTTCATATTTCGAAGACAACCGGGCCGACATACTTCAGTTCATGCAATGGCTGGTCGAGCAGGAATCCATGTCTCGCGAGGCCGAAGCGACCGCGCGCATAGCTCGAAACCTCGGCGACAGGCTCTCCGAGATGGGCGCGCGTGTAGACCTGTTCAGCGACCTGCGCTTCGGCGCGACTCTGCGCGCGCGCTTCGAGCACGCCGGGGTGCCCGCGCCGTTCCGTGCGCCACCGCTTGAAGATAAACAGTTACTCGTAGTCGGCCACCTCGATACCGTATGGCCGCTCGGCACACTCGCCGCCCGGCCGTTTCGCATCGAAGAAGACCGAGCCTACGGGCCAGGCATATTCGATATGAAATCCGGCGTCACGATAGCCGTATTCGCCATGCGCGCGCTCCGCGATATGGGCCGAAGCCCTCAGCGGCCGGTCACCTTTTTGATGACCTGCGACGAAGAGACCGGAAGCCTTTTCTCGCGCGAGGTCATCGAAGAAGAAGGGCGCGCCTCTCACGCCGCTTTAATCATAGAGCCTCCCATACCGGGCGGCCTCCTCAAGACCGCGCGCAAGGGCGTAGGGGAATTCGAATTGATAGTGCGCGGCCGCTCCGCGCACGCGGGCAACGACCCGCGCGCGGGCATCAGCGCCATAACCGAACTCGCGCATCAGATTCTCGCCGTCAACGCCATGAACGATTATGAGCGCGGCACCACGCTCAACGTGGGAGTCGTGCGAGGCGGGATATTGTCGAACGTCATTGCCGCCGAAGCGCGCGCATCCATAGATATGCGGTTCCAAACCGTAGAGGAAGGCGAGCGCATCACCGAAGCTATCAGGTCGCTTCAACCCACGCTCGACGGAGCGCGCCTCGAAGTGCTCGGCGGGATAAACCGTCAGCCGCTCGTCCGCACGAAGGAGGTCGCCTCGCTTTTCGAACACGCGAGAGCACTGGCCGCCGAGATCGGCTACGATCTTCAGGAAGGCTCGGTCGGTGGAGGGTCGGACGGAAACCTCATCGCGGCGCTTGGCGTCGGGGTGCTCGACGGGTTAGGAGTCGATGGCGCGGGCGCGCACGCCGAACACGAGCACATTCTCATAAGCGACATACCCCGCCGCGCCACTCTGCTCGCGCGTTTGATAGAGACAGTCTGAAGTAAGCTCTCGGTCGAAATGTGTTGGAGGGCGTCTGAATCAGCCTGCGCGGGATTGCCACACCCGCCGCCTGTTTCGCTCTTGCCTGGCGTGGCTCTTAATTATTTTGCAACCCTTCTGATATAATTGCGTTCTTGTTAGTGCTTTCAGATGGGGTTTACACCGCCGTAGCATCAAAAAGGAGACGGATTATGCCAAATCCGAATTCAAAGACCAACCTGCTGGAAAAGTGCGCGCACGATCGGTCGCCCCGCACGGCGATACCTCGTAGAAAATTCATCCGAAACACAGCTATCGGGCTTGCAGGCGCTACATTGGGATTGCGCGGCACAGGCGCGAGTGTGGCCGCAGATAAAGAGAGCGGCGTCATCACCCTCGACGCGATACTTATTACCTACTTTACAGCCACGATAGGAGCGATAGGTTTTTCTACCTGGCATCCGAGCAGGCTTTATGCAAACACCTACCGGCTCAACCTGGTTGAGAATCCTGATCTCAAGCTCAAAGGGCGAGTGCCGGGCGGCGAAGAGAATCTATTCATAGGCCACGCGGCAAGTCAGACAAAAAGCACGACTGTAAGCAGAGGCGTGACACTCAGACATCGCGGCTTCGCCGGAGTTTCTTACGGGCAGGGAACCGGCGGCGGCCCGGCCGTCGCCGGACACACGCAATTCTACGGAATGCTCAGGCCCCGGATTTCCATCCGAGGAAATTCTAGAAAGATTCAATTTCGATTCCTCGATGCGGAAGCTGAATTCTTCTTCCCTGTAGACAATCTTACTCAAGGCGCTTTCGGTATAAGCCCTGAAACGTCAAGCTCCTGGCTGCAACATTACGTCACGGATGCTTCTGCTTTGACGGAGCCGCGCTTCAAGCTCAAGGCAAGCACCGGATTGATAAGCGCGGGCATCAGCACCGATTTCGTTGTGAAAGAGAGCGGGGATAGCGATTTTTCGGAAGAGTTGACCGCCGTGACCTCGGCTCGAATCATCGAGCAGACGGGCTTTGCTTCAACCGAGCTTGCGCAGGCGTTTGCGGTCGGCAATCACATCGAAGTCACTCACACGTCCGTTCAGGAATTTCCTGCAAACAGGATAATAAAGATGGAGACCCGGTTGGAGCGCGTCGCACTTGGAGAGAATCGAATCTACTGGGACCGAGCCTTCAAGAATTTTCTGATCGTTGATGTGAATCGGTGAACCCGATTTGGAAGCTTCGTGCGGTTGAGCGGTCTGCCCACACAGACCGCTCAATTACCCCCGGCGTCCTGCTTCTCTTTTTCGAGCAGCGGCTTGAGCGATTTATAAACGGTCTCGGCGACTATGCGCGTGCCTTCCTCGTTCGGGTGGATGCCGTCGCTTTGATTGAGCGATTCGATTCCTGCTACGCCGACCAGGAAAAACGGTATGAGCGAGACCTGATACTTCTCTGCCAGTTCGGGGAAAGCCTCGTGTACCTCTCTTCTATAATCGATGCCTGAATTGGTCGGGGCTTCCATTCCGGCAAGCAACACCTGCGCGCCCTTCGCTTTCGCGCGCTCGATTATCAGGCTGAGATTTTTCTTCATCTGAGAGACAGGCTGGCCGCGTAGAAAATCGTTCGCTCCGAGTTCCAGTATGACGACTTTCACGTCGCCTTCGAGCGAGAAATCTATCCTCCTAACCCCGCCCGCCGATGTGTCGCCCGATATTCCTGCGTTCACGACTTCGTATTTGAAACCGTCGCGCTCAAGCATTTTTTCGAGGAGCGATGGGTAGCTTTCTTCAATCGGAAGACCGTAACCCGCCGTCAGGCTATCGCCGAAAGCGACTATCTTCGCTAAACTCTTAGAGGGAGCCGCTCGTGCGGCTGACGGTGAGCCGTCACCCGCAGGCGCGGAGGTTGACTCTTCCGAACCATTGCCGCCGCAGGCGATGAGGCTCGCGGTCATTAACAACAACAGGCTGAGTAGAAAATTTTTCATGATCGAATTATTCAAGGTTTCGAAAACGGTGCCCTCCGGCGACGAAAAACTTACCATACTTCACTCGCTCGATATGATTATACCCGACGGACAATTCGTGTCGGTAGTCGGCCCATCGGGGAGCGGCAAATCCACGCTGCTCGGCCTCATCGCCGGACTCGATGCGCCGACATCGGGCGAGATACGCATAGACGGTCAGGCCATAACAGGCATGGATGAAGACGCGCTCGCCCAGCTTCGGGGAGAGAAGATAGGGTTCGTCTTTCAATCCTTTCACCTCATCCCCTCTCTTACGGCGCTCGAAAACATACTCGTCCCCATGGAGATAGCGGGGGCGCGTGACGCGCTCGCGCGCGCCGAAGACCTTCTTGCCGATGTGGACTTGACCGCGCGCGCGCACCATTACCCCTCGCAACTTTCGGGCGGCGAGCGGCAGCGCGTGGCCATCGCCCGCGCATTCGCCAACCAGCCATCTATTCTGCTGGCCGACGAGCCGACCGGCAACCTCGATTCGGGAAACGGGCGGCACGTCTTCGACCTCATGGTAGAGATGAACCACAAGCACAAAACCACCCTCGTCCTCGTCACGCACGATCACGAACTTGCGGCGCTCGCAGACAGGCAGATCCACTTGAGGGACGGGCGCGTCATAAAAGACAGCCTCGAACCTTCTTTGGATCAGGAGACCGAAGGCGAGGCGGTGGAGGCATCAAGACAATGAAATTCATACTGCAAATGGCGCGTCGTGAGTTGCGCTCTTCGTGGCGCAGGTTGCTCTTTTTCTTCCTCTGCATAGCGATAGGCGTGGGCGCGATAGTGGCGCTGCGCTCGATGATTCAAAACGTCAACAGCGCCGTATCGGGTGAAGCCCGCATCCTGATGACGGCCGATGTGCGCATAGATTCCAACCGTCCCTGGGAGGCAGAGACGCTCGCCGTGATCGACCGCATAGCGCGGCCCCCGCTCGTCGAGGCGAGGGTCGAAACCATAGAGTCGGCCACCATGCTGCGCCCGGCCGACGCGAAGCGCACAGGCGCTATGATGATAGAGCTTAAAGGCATCGAAGCGCCTTTTCCCCTTGTCGGTGAGTTCACTCTCACAAACGGAGAACGCTTCGATTATTCGCTATTGAAAGACAACGGCACGGTAGTCTCGCCCGCGCTCCTCGACCGTTTGAATTTGCGAGTGGGAGACTCGGTGAAGATAGGCAATGCGACATTCGAGATTCGCGGCGTGATGGATCAGGAGCCGGGCGGCGCGGGCGGCTTCAGGTTGGGACCGCGCGTCTTCATCGAGCGAGGGGCGGTCGAAGCCGCAGGTCTCACAGGGTTCGGGAGCCGCGCGCGCAGGAGGATTTTTTTCACGACACCCGAAGGCAAGATGGATGCGCTCGTCAAGCAATTACGCGACGGGTTGAAGAAGACCCTCGTCAGCGTCCGCTCTTATAAAGATTCACAGGAGAGGCTCGAAGAGCAGCTTTCGCGCGCCGAAGACTATCTGTCGCTCACGGGGCTTGTGGTCCTCGTGCTCGGCGGGCTTGGCATATCCAACGTCACGCGCGTCTTCGTCGAGCAGAAGAAAAACACCATCGCCGTCCTCAAATGCGTCGGCGCGACGGGCCGCAAAATCACCGCAGTTTATCTCACTCAGGTCATCGCTCTCGGCCTTGCAGGAAGTCTGCTCGGAATCGCGCTCGCCAAGACGGCGCTTTTTTTCACCTCAGTCTATTTCGCAGAGAGCCTGCCTCAAAACATGAGTTACAGCCTCCAAATCGGAGCCATAGCTCAGGGGCTTGGCGTGGGCCTCATAATCTCGCTGCTCTTTTCGGCGCTGCCGCTTTTGCACATTCGCCGGATAAAACCGAACGCGCTCCTGCGCGCAGACGAAAGCGGCGCGCGGCGCTCGTTCGACCTCTTGCGATGGGCGACAGGCATGCTTGTGCTTGTAGGTTTGATCGTGCTTGTTTCGTGGCAGGCCGGGTCGCTTCGCATAGGGTTGTTCTTCCTCGCGGGACTCGCGGCGACGGCTTTCGTGCTCCACCTTGCGGCCGGGCTGTTGATTTACGTGGTTCGCCACGTGCGCCGCATAAGCTCTTTCCCGCTCCGCCAGGCTATCAACAGTCTCTACAGGCCGGGCAATCAAACTCGCATAATAGTGATGGTGGTCGGGCTTGGAGTATTTCTGGTTATCGCCATTCAATCGCTTCAATCGAACCTGCTTGAGGAGTTCGATCTGCGCGGGCGCGGCGAGTTGCCGAATATGTTTTTGATCGACATACAGAAAGACCAGCAGGCGGGCGTCGAAGAGATGATCGAGCAGACGACGGGCCGCAGGCAGCCGCTCATCCCGACTGTCCGCGCGCGAATTGTCGCAGTGAACGGCCGCGAAGTCGATTTCGAACAGCAGGAGATGCGACGCGAGCGCGGGCGATTGGGCCGCGAATATGTGGTGACCTATCGGCCTACGCTTGAAGAGAATGAAGAGATCGTCGAGGGCGAATTCTGGGAGCCGACTTCCTCGCCCGAACCTGAAATATCCATTGAGGAGAGCATGAAAGGGCTTGCGGGGTTAGAGGTCGGAGGGACTATAACTTTCGACATAACAGGCCGCAAGCTCACGGCCCGCGTCACGAGCCTTCGCCGGGTCGAGTGGCGCAGTTCGCGCACGGGTTTCATGGTCTTGTTTCGTCCGGGCGCGCTCGACGACGCGCCTCAGATGTTCATAGGCGCGATCAACGGCCCTGCGGACGAAGTGGGGCGCTCTCGATTTCAGCGCGACCTGCTCGATAAGTTCCCGAACGTCTCGATAATAGATGTCGCAAGCATAGTGCGAGCCGTCAAGCGAATAGTCGATAACATCACTCTGGCCATAAGCTTCATAGGGGGGTTCGTATTCCTGAGCGGCGCGTTGATACTCGTAGGTTCCATAGCGATGACGAAGTTCCAGCGAACCTATGAAGCTGCGGTCCTGAAGACGCTCGGAGCCAAGCGCAAGACCCTCTTGATGATACTGCTCTTCGAGTACGGACTATTGGGACTTGTGGCGGGAATAATCGGATCGCTCGGAGCTGTGGGGCTTTCTTACGGGACATCGCGGTTTGTCTTCGACATACCCTGGAGCTTCACTCCGGCGATCAACCTTATAGGCATAATAGCGACCATCGCGCTCGTGACGGTGGTCGGCGCGATTTCGACCGTAGACGTGCTGTCGCGAAAACCGCTTTCGATTCTGCGCGCGCAGTGAAAGGTATCCTTCGAATCGGATTGCTGCGTCACAGGACGTGAGAGCCGAGTTTCAATACTCTATCACGAAGCTTTGAATGCTCCTGAAGAAGTCGCAAATAAAAAGATTCATCCGCGCCCGCTTTGGCCCGGATTAGTTGAGCCAGGCTGCTCTTTTCGGCTTTCGTCCAGGAATCAATATCGGGTATGAGCGCCGCTACGAGAGAGATATTTTCAAACGCGCGCCTCTCTTGCTCGTTCCATCTCTCCGGCCGCACGCCGAGCGCGCGGGCGACCTCTGCGATAGAAGCGGCTCGAATCTTACTTGAATCGCCGTCGAACTCTTCACTCATTCGGCGCTGGATTGCGAGTCCGAGATTGCGAATTTGAAAACGATCCCAATCGCCTTGCTTCGTTCCGGGAGCTTCGAACGTCATGTGCCCCTCGGAGAGACGCCTGAGCATCCGGGCGGGCGTCCTGTACCCCCGAAGGCTTGCGAGTTTCTTTTCTTCCGCCTCGGTCAGTTTCGCAAGCTCCGCACGCACGGGCCGAAAGCCGAGCTTCCTGTAGAACCAGAACGCGCCCGATTCGATTGCCTCTTCGTTGTTGAAACCGAGTTGATAAGGATCGATGGAAACGCACGTTACGCCGAGCGCCTGATGCAAGAGTTTGAGAGCGCGCGCGTACACCCACGCCGACTCGCCTTCGCGGAAGGTATAGAAAGTGTTGAAGCCGACCTCCACGCGCTCGAATAGAGAAATGCCCTCGACGTAATTTACGGGAACGCCGTTCTTCAGAGTGAACCCGGCCGTGTATGCCCGAAGCGGCAAACGGCGTTCGAGCGGAAGCCCCCATAAAAAAATCTCTACGCCGCGCCCTATATCGGTCTGCACGACGCTCTCCGAATCGCCATTCATGATGCCGTACAACTCGCGGTATCGCACGGTCGTCGTCGCCCGAACCATGTCGAGTATGGCTTCACCCTCGTGGCGCGAGAGCTTCTTCAAATCGAAGGGCGGCGAGTCGAATTCATCCGGGAGGGAAACATCTTTGCGGCGAATCAATGGCTCTTCATGGTAAAAGATTTTTCGGACCTGTTGTTTCAAATGTGTGCGCGAGACCGTCGAATCGCCGAGGTTCCAACGGACGCGCAACTCCAGCGAATCGTAAAGCTCGGCTTGCTCTCTGTGGGAAATCGGCAGCCGCTCGAAGCGATGAATCAACCATGAAAGCGCTTTCTCTCCTTGCTCGTTTGCCGTGCGGAGCCAGTCGCGGTAAGGGATGTTCGCTTCGACGAGCGAGTCCTCTTCGAGCAGCGGGAGGAATCGCGGCCACGTAGCGCCCAGCCGTTCCTTCTTTTCATAATTGTCCCAGTCTATGCTCACTCTTTCGGGGTACGTTTCGACGAGCCAGCAAACGATTGCATAACTGAATGTACCGGATATTGAGGTTCCCGCGATGCCTGAATACTCTATGTAGTCGAACGCGATCATGTCAGACTCGGCGCTCGCTGAACGCAGTTGCTCGACGCGCGCGGCAAACGAAGAAAGAATATCTTCGACAGCGCGAAGCAGTTCGGGACTCTGCGGGTAAGCGCGCAGAAACAGCAGCGCTTCGTGAAAGCGAATGAGAGAGTCGGCATCGGGGAATCTTTTCCCGGCGAGTTGCGCAAGTAACTTTTCGATGCGCGCGCGGCCTTTCGGACTGAAGTCGCGCTTCGACTCTTCAAGCTGAGAAAGGAGGCGGTCGAGTACACTGGCCGTCATAGTTTGCCGGTGGCGATGCCCGATTGCATCGCCTTCATAATTTTCCTCCGAGTCTCGGATGGCCCGACCGTGTTCTCACAAAAGGTAGCGACGGCGGACCATTTCGAGCGCGATCGTTGATGCGCGCCAACGTATCAGGTAGCGGTCGCCCGGCAACACCAATCGCTTGTTGGACACGCCCACATCGTCGGCCAGCCCTATATAGACTGTGCCGACGGGCACGGCGTCGGTTCCCCCTCCCGGCCCTGCAAGCCCGGTCACGCTCACGCCTATAGTCGCTCCCGTGCGCTCTTTGATCCCTTGCGCCATGGCTTCGGCCACGATGCCGCTGACCGCGCCGTGCTCTTCGATCAATTCGGCCTCGACGCCGAGCAATCGCGTCTTCATCTCGTTGGTATAACTCACGACGCTTCCGACGAAATACTCGCTTGCGCCCGGCACCTCGGTTATTCTCTGAGCGATCAATCCGCCGGTGCAGCTTTCGGCCGTCGCTATCGTGTAGCGCCTGAGTAAGAGGCGCTGCCCTATCACCTCTTCGAGCGATTCGCCTCTCGTCGAGTAGACATAGTTTTCGAGTTTCTCTTCGAGCAGATCGGCAAGCTCTTCGACAAGCTCTTCTGCGCGAGCGGTGCTTTCGGCCGTAGCGGTCAGGTGAATCTCCACGCCCGCCTCTGTAAAGAGGATCGTCGTGGTGGGGTTCGAATATTGTTTGTATATGGGAGCGATTTTATCGTCGAGCTGAGACTCGCCGATGCCTGCGGCCTTGAGCACGCGCGTGGCTATGCGTATGCCGCGAGACCGCTTTTCGAGCAGGGGCATTACATAGTCGTCGAACATCGGCTGATTTTCGCGCGGGGGACCGGGCAGCAAAACTATCAGCTTGCCGTCCTGCTCCATACGGATTCCGGGCGCGGTGCCGTTCGGGTTCGGAAGCACCATTGCGCCGCGCGGGATGAGCGCCTGCCGTTCGTTGTTGGGCGTCATCTCGTAGCCGCGACTCGTTATGCGCTGGCGTATTTCGGCGAGCACGTCGTAATCCATAGTGAGCGTGCAGCCGGTGACGCGCGCAAAGACCTTGCGCGTTATGTCGTCTTCGGTGGGTCCGAGTCCGCCGGTCGAGATGATTATGTCGGAGCGCCTGAGCGCATCTCGAAGCGATTCCTCCATGCGCGCTTCATCATCGCCGACTACGGTTTTGAGCTTCACGGCGATGCCGACCGAGTTCAATCTTTCGGTCAACCATAGCGAGTTTGTGTCCGTCCGATGCGGTGTCAGCAATTCCGACCCGATGGCAAGTATTTCAGCATTCAGCATAAGTTTTTATTCAAGCGAACAGGTTTTGAAAAACTGAAACCGGCGCAGCTTTGCACCTGAGCGCCCGCGCCAATTTCGCCTTGCAGTATATCAGACTTTTCGCCCCCGTAGCGATGCCGCTTTCGACTGAAATCAAAGGGTCTGCAAAGTTGTTTTTAAGGCGGGGCTGCGGATTTGTTGATCGGTCCTCATGAGACATTCACTCATTGTGCGATCATTGCCGAAAGATCACTCCGCATCGGGTGGATGTTCGCCTATTGCTGAAAGCGCGCGGCGCAAATTGATCAGTTCGGGGCGGTTGAAATGCAGCGCCTCGACGGTTGCGCGGCCTGTGGCGGTGCTCCCTATGATGAGCCTGAAGCCTTCACTCCAGGCAAAATGGCGCGACCAGCGATGGCGGCGCGGATTAAAGAGCGCGACTACTCGCCCGGTCTGTGGGTCGCGAGCATGTGTTTTGGCGTACTTGTGACTATTGCAAGCCGGACACGCCCAGGCCAGTGCAGACAACGTATTGCCTGCACCGCGCACGCGCGGCAGGACGTGTTCGCACACAAAAGGTGAGCAAGAGTAACTGGCAGGATGGCGACAATATTCGCAACGGTTAGAGGCCCGGTCACGCACCAGTCGCCGCAATGCACGCGGGATGGCCTTACGCTCCATTGCCTCCACCCGTCGAGCCGATCTCCCGCATAACGATGCGAGCGGGTTTCCCGCGCCGCCTGGCCAGTTCCGCCAACGCTTCCACTCGTTTCAGGTCGATCTGCTCTGCGCGTTCGGCCAGGATGCGATATTGATCCATCTCCTTTTCGGTCAACGTGCCTCGCTCACTTTTGGCTATCAATCGTTTGAGTCGTCGTTCATCCGCATCCGGCAGGCTGGCTTTGGCTGCCTCTATAAATGCCGCTTCTACCTGCTCGCCGTTCTGCTTCTGCCATCGAGCGAACTGTTGCGCAAACTCTCGCAACTCGGCGGGCGATAGCTGTTTGATAGCTGCCAGCAGGTCGTCTACGGTCAATTGCACAGGCACTTGCACGGTGGGCATCTCTATTCCCCTTTCAGCTTTTCCATTCTAACAGATGGCAGAAGGCGATTAAATGATCTGTTCACCTGCAACCTCTCCCTGGCGCTCCATCGCTTCATCGCTCGAATCACGAACGAACGCGCAAGGGGGCACGCGGGGGCTACGCCTGGGCTACCGTTTGATGTTATCCTAAAGGACGCAACAAAGTGGCAGGCGATCAGCTTTCTGCCCTTGACCAGCGTTTGACCGAAAGCCCGACGCCTGTTGAGACCTATACCATTTTGCTTTTCTTTCAGGAGACATCGTGAAAAAGAACTCTCTATTTATCGCCCTGTTTGCCGCTCTTGCGACCCTGTCGCTGGCATGCTCTAACGGCAGCGGTGAGAGCACTACTCCCATGGTCGCATCATCGGCCGATATCAAACCCGCTCTCCAGAGCATGACCGCAGACGGGCTGCTTCAACATACCAAAGTCCTCTCCTCCGATGAGTACGAAGGCCGCGCGCCCGGCACGAAGGGAGAGGAACTGACGGTCAGTTATCTCACAGAGCAGTTCAAACGGCTCGGCCTCAAGCCGGGCAATCCCGACGGCACTTACACGCAGAAAGTCCCGCTCGTGGGATTCAAGGCCGAGTCCTCCGCCTCGTTCAACGCCGCGGGCAAGAAGATGGACCTCGAATTCCCGAACGATTATGTGGCCGTCTCGCGCCGGTTCATCCCCGAAGTCAAGGTCGAGAACTCCGATATAGTCTTCGTCGGCTACGGGGTCGTCGCGCCCGAATATGGCTGGAATGATTACAAGGACGTCGATGTGAAAGGCAAGACGATCGTCATGCTTGTAAATGACCCGGCCATCCCCGACCCGAACGATCCGTCGAAGCTGGACGAGAAGATGTTCAAGGGCCAGGCGATGACATACTACGGCCGCTGGACATACAAGTATGAAATCGCCTCGGAGAAGGGCGCTGCCGCGGCCATAATAGTTCACGAGACCGGCCCGGCGGGCTACCCTTATGAAGTCGTATCGGGAAGCTTCGGGCGCGAAAACTTCGACATACAGACGCCCGATAAGAATATGAATCGCGTCGCGGTCGAATCCTGGATAACTCTCGATCAGGCCAAACGATTGTTTTCAGCGAGCGGAAAGGATTTCGACTCTTTGAAGAAAGAGGCGCTCAAGAAGGACTTCAAACCCGTCGCGCTCGGAGCCACTGCAAGCTTCAACGTCAAGAACACGCTGCGCGAAGTCGCTTCGCAAAACGTCGCTGCCAAACTCGAAGGGGCCGACCCTAAATTGAAAGATGAATACGTGATCTATACCGCGCACTGGGACCATCTTGGACGAGATGAAAAGCTCACGGGCGATCAGATATTCAACGGGGCGCTCGATAATGCTTCGGGCACGGCCGGGCTGCTAATGCTGGCCGAGGCGTATACGAAGTTGAAACCGCCGCCCTCGCGTTCGATACTCTTTCTCGCAGTGACCGCAGAGGAGAAGGGACTGCTCGGCGCGAAGTTCTACGCAAACAATCCTCTCTACCCGCTTGAGCGCACGCTTGCCAACATCAACATGGACGGCGTCAATCAATGGGGACGCACGAAAGATATGGTCGTTATAGGATATGGCAACTCGACGCTCGACGACATTCTGGAAAAGGCGGCAAAGGGGCAGGGGCGCACCCTCGCGCCCGATGCGGAGCCTGAGAAAGGATTCTTCTATCGCTCGGACCATTTCGAATTCGCCAAGCAGGGAGTGCCCGCGCTCTATACGGATTCGGGCGTGAATTACATAGATAAGCCCGCAGGCTACGGCCAGCAGAAACGCGACGAGTACACCACGCGCGACTATCACAAGGTCTCGGATGAGATAAAGAATGATTGGGATCTTGGGGGCGCGGTCGAAGACTTACAATTACTGTTCGAGGTCGGCTACCAGGTGGCAAGCGGCGATAAGTATCCCGAATGGAAGCCCGGCACAGAGTTCAAGGCGAAGCGCGAGGAGATGCTGAAAGGAATTCAGTGAACTGTGAAGGGTGAGCGACAGGGATTGTTTCCTGTAGAGTGGCGCGCAAGGGAAAAAGGCCGGGACGCGCCCGGCCTTTTCGTCAAACTTTGCGTCGTGATAGATCGAACTACCAGCGCGGCTCGCGTCGCTGACCGCCGCCGCCGCCGCCATAGCCGCCGCGTCCGCCGCCTCCGCCGTAGCCGCCACCACTACGTTCCGGGCGCGGGCGCGCTTCGTTGACATTGATTGCGCGGCCGTCCAGTTCGTAGCCGTTGAACTGCTGTATGGCTTTCGCTCCGGCATCCTGGTCCATCTCTATGAAAGCGAAGCCGCGCGAGCGCCCTGTATCCCTGTCGGTTATTACTGTGGCCGACTCCACCTCTCCCGCCTGCGCAAACAGCTCGGAGAGCTGATCTTCTGTCGTCTGATACGACAGATTTCCTATGAATATTCTCATTACTTTCTCCTGAGTCTTTCTCAAAACTCGGTTGGGAGGAACCCGTTTCCGCTATCCGGGGGAGGGTCGAGCAGAGGAATCTAGCAGACACTTCCGAACAGAACAGACGCGCTCCTGAAGCCACTTCTTGCGGCGGCCACACACCGTCGCTGCAAACAGGGACAATGCTATCAGCACTTGAATGATTTGTCGATATTTTATTCGCTCGACCCGCTAACGGCTTTCTATCGCGATGGCAAGCTCCGCAGACGCGCCCGACGCGCGATTTCCGGCGAAGTCTTCTGCGATGATTCGCAAAATATAATTGCCCGACTCAAGCCCGGCGGTGCGAAGAAATCCGTCGCGGGCCTCGCCGTCACGAACGCGATTGGTCACTATGTACCTGAACTTTGTCGGCGTCCCGTAGGCGCTGACTCCGCTGCCCGGAGCGTAGACTAGAAAGGCCGGGCGGTTGCCGGGAGGCATACGATGAAACTGCATGTTTATGATCGGCTCTTCAAAACCATGCGCGGGCGTACCGTCCTCTTTGAGCAGTTGATAGCCGACTCTGTAGAGTCCGAGTTTGCGCGCGCTCGTGTTGCCGTCGGCCCGGTCATAAGCGGTGACGACTATATCAACATCTCCCCGTATGATGAGCCTCCCGTCGCGCTTTTGCTCGAACGGACGACCTGTCGAGTCCAACACTTCGATTCCATCAGGCTCCACGACCGGAGCCACAGTGTCCTTGAAGTCTAAGAAAGGAAGTTGCAAGGGATTCGCCTCGGCGTTCCAGGGACCGAAGTTGAGGTGAACGTGATAGAGTCTGTTCAAGGTTCCAATGAAGTCGCCGACCCTGAACCTCGTGCCGCGCCGCACTCTTACGCGAATGACTTTTCCCGCCTCGTCCGTCAGAGGTTTGAATCTGTCAGGCGATAGGACTTCATCATTCATATCGCGCCCGACGCGAATGTGAATATAACTCATCAGACCTATTTGAATGCCCTCTCCGAGACTGCCTAAATCCCAGTTCGGGACCGGAGAACTCACCTTTTCATCGAACACGGAGAGGGCCGCTTCTCCGAAATTGCCTCGGATATCGATTCCACTGTGGAGATGATCGAGCGCAGTGCCGTCGGGCGCGCCGCGCGCTTCGCCCATCACTCCCGTCACTTCGCGCTGCCGGCCCTGCGGGTTCAAAGGCCAGGGAAAGTTTTGATCGATGCCGGGCAGGTCCGCGCTTATGCGCGGGATTATCGAATCTGAAGCGGCTGAGGTGTTTTCATTAGATGGCTGAACGAAGGGGCCAGGCTCCTGAGTTGTCGCTGAACCATTTGAAGCTTGAGGCGCGGGAGATATTTTCCTGATCGAATGATTCCGCCTGTCTGCGACATAGAGGTTGCCCGCGCTGTCCAAGGCGATTCCTGACGGGCCGTTGAACCGGGCCGCGCTTCCGGTCCCATCGGCGAAGCCCGTCTCGGACCCGGCAAAAATACTGACCTGCGATTCGGGAGTGATGCGATATATGCGACCGTCGCTCTCATCGGCGACAAACAGGAATCCATCGTGTGTCACTGTCAGGGCGATGGGTCGGCCGACCGCGAGGGGCGCTCCCTGAGGGTCGCTGAGGGTTGTGACTTCGCCCTGCGGAGTGATTTTGCGAATAGCGCGATTGCCCGCATCGGCCACGAATATATTTCCCTGGCCGTCGACGGCAATCCCGCATGGCGTATCGAACTTAGCAGCGGCGGCCGGGCCGTCTTTAAAACCGGGAGAACCCGCGCCCGCAAACGTCGTGACCTGTCCATCCGGGGAAATCTTGCGTATCAGATCGTTGTAGGTATCTGCGACGAAGATATTCCCCTGAGCGTCGAGGGCGACTCCTATGGGACCATCGAACTGAGCGTCGGCGGCCGGGCCGTCCTTGTATCCGGTTGCGCCGCTTCCTGCTACGGTGCTGACCGAGCCGTCGAAGGTGAGCTTGCGAATGCGATTGTTGGAAGTATCGGCGATTATGAGATTGCCTCTTTTATCAACTGCTATCCCCGATGGCGTGTTGAAAGCAGCCGAACGAGCGCGGCCGTCGGCGAAGCCTTCCGTCGAACCGGCTATGGTTTCGACCTTGCCTTCGGGCGTGATCCTTCTTATGCGATTGGATTGTCCGCCGTCGGCTACGATGATATTGCCGCGCCTGTCTGAGACGACGCCGAACGGATCGCTGAAGCTTGCTTGTGAAGCGGGACCGTCTTCTATCCCAGGATGACCCGCGCCTGCAAGCGTAGTGACTCGTCCTATCGCGTCCCGGCTCGTCGCAGTGGGCTTGGTCTTGATCGCATAGTACAGAAAGACAGTGGCGACCGAGGGTAAAAGCAGAACCAGTAATGTCAGCAGTATCTTTCGCATCACGCCCTGAGAATTTGAAAAGTATCTACTATACAGGAATATCGACCTAAGTCCAGACGCTTTTCAATCCCCGAACCGAACCGCCTGAACGGGCCGCCATTTATTGACAGCGAAGCGATTTCTTGACCGCCTTCGCCCGCTCCCCTAGAATTTTAAATCTCAGGAGAAACGCCGGAGGATCATCGCTTTTGCCTAAGCTTGCAACGCCGCTCTACGAACTTCACCTGCACGAGATTCCGCGCCTCGCAATGAAGACGGCTCAGAAACTCGCGCAAGGAGTTGCCGCCTCGCTCGGCGCAGCCGATCCGCGGCAGGTGACGGTAGAGGATTTGCTTCATTACCTGCCTATGCGCTACGAAGATCGTTCGAATCTCGCCCGCATACGAGACCTCGAACACGGGATGTTCGCAACCCTGGAAGTCGAGGTGCGTATAGCCGGGTCTTATGCTGTGAAAGGCGGGCGGCTAAGGATATTCGAGTTTTCGGCCGTAGACGAAACGGGCCAGATAAGGGCTTACTGGTGGAACCAGGTTTATCTTCAGAACTCCTTTCCGAGGGGCCGTCGGGTCTTGCTCTACGGCCAGTGGAAGCGCGGGCGTCGAGGATTCTTCGAGGTCGAAAATCCCGATTACGAATTCGTCTCAGACGATGACGACTCGACGGACCCCATACACACGGGCCGCCGCGTTCCCGTCTATCGCAAGCTGGGCGAGGTGCGCACCAAACAGCTTCGCTCGATTATTTATCACGTCATCGAGCGGCTCGACTTCTCGGAGGTCGAAGAGGTCATCCCTAAAGAGGTGCTTGCGCGCAACGGACTCATCTCGCGGGCCGAGAGCTTCCGCCAAATTCATTTCCCGACCGATGAAACGCCGCTTGAGCTTTACAACAAATTTCAATCCCCGGCGCATCGTCGCCTGATCTTCGAAGAGTTCTTCTGGCTTGGGCTTGCCATGGGCTTGCGAAAGCAGGGGCGCGAGCAATCCCCGAAAGGGACTGTGATCGAAATCAACGACCCTGTGCGCGATGCCGTGCGACAGGTGTTGCCCTTCAAACCGACGGGGGCGCAGAAGCGCGCGCTAGGCGAGATAGTCGCCGATATGACCAGCCCTCGGCCTATGAACCGGTTGCTTCAAGGCGATGTCGGATCGGGCAAGACCATCGTAGCGGTGCAGGCGGCCGTCGTAGCGATAGAGAACGGCTATCAGACCGCTATAATGGTGCCGACAGAGATACTCGCCGAACAACATGCCAAGACCATTAAACGGGTGATGGCTTCGACCCGCTATCGTGTGGAATTGCTCACGGGGTCACTCACAACGGGGCGCAAGCGCGAACTTCACGAAGCGATCTCGAAAGGCGAGGTAGATCTCGTCGTAGGCACGCACGCGCTTATACAGGAAGGAGTCGGTTTCCGCAAACTCGGATTCGTGGTCATAGACGAACAGCACCGATTCGGAGTGCTTCAGCGAGCCGAGTTGATGAATAGAGGTTACAACCCCGATGTTCTGGTCATGACGGCGACGCCCATCCCGCGCTCGCTCGCCATGACCGTTTATGGAGACCTCGATGTATCGATCATCGACGAGATGCCTCCCGGAAGAAAGCCGGTCATAACCAAAGTGCGCGGCGAAGAGGCGCGCACCAAGATATATCACTTCCTCGACCGTGTGATACGCGAGGGACGACAGGTCTACGTAGTCTATCCGCTCGTCGAAGAGTCTGAAAAACTCGACCTGCTGAACGCTTCTCAGATGGCCGAGCACCTTCAGACGGCGGTCTTTCCCAAGTTTCGCATAGGGCTTATACACGGACGGATGAAGCAGGAAGAGAAAGACGAGACGATGGAGCAGTTCCGGCGAGGAGAGATTCATATACTCGTGGCGACGACCGTGATAGAGGTGGGAGTGGACGTGCCCAATGCGAACGTGATGCTGGTCGAGCACGCCGAGCGGTTCGGCCTTTCACAATTGCATCAACTTCGCGGCCGCGTAGGTCGCGGAAACGAGCAGGCTTTCTGTATACTGCTTGCGGGCCATAAGCGCACTGCCGAAGCGCGCGAGCGGCTGGCGATAATGGAGGAGACCAGCGACGGTTTCAAGGTGGCGGAAAAAGACCTTGAGATACGCGGGCCGGGCGAGGTGATGGGCACGCGACAATCGGGCGTGCCTGCGTTCCGCGTCGGCAATATCGTCCGAGATTACGCGGTGCTGGAAGCGGCCAAGCGCGAGGCCGACCGCCTGCTCGCCGCCCGTTCCGGCTCCTCTGAGACGGCGCGCTTGATCGAGATCGTGCGTCGGCAGCCCAAGTTCGGCCTCGCTGCGGTAGGATGATTAGCAAGACGAGCGGCTGATTCTTATCGGCACTCTTTAGAGTAATGTGAGGAAGAAATTCGTGAAGATTAGAAATAGAATGATTTTTCTGGCAGTCATCGCTATGGCGGTCTCTTCAACGGCTTGCTTTTGGGGAAACGATGAGGCGGAACATGAGGCGGAACATGCCGCGATTCAGAACTACGCGAAGCAAGCCATGTCGAAACTGGAAGCCCTGTCAGCCGAGCGCAAACAGATGATCGATACGCTGGGGAAATCGGTGTCGGAGGGCGAACCCAAAAAGGTTCGCTTCGATAAGGCTAAAGGGCTTGCAGCCCTTGAAAGAATGCGCACGGAATTGGATCGCGCGCAGAAAGAGTTCGAGGCAATACCCACCCCGAAAGGTGGAGGGACTTTCCAGGATGGGATGAAAAACTATTTCGATAGAGAGCGGTCTTTTGTAGAAGAGGTCAGCAACTTTTTTAATTCCGGAGACGGGCAGGGAGACCGGGGTGCGTGGGTCGCTACGATGCAAAAGCCTCAGTTGCTATCTTATCAGTCGGCCCAGTTATACAGGATAGCCCTGACCGCTTCGGGAGAGCCGCACAACACCAACCGCCTCGTTCAGTAACCCGCCAGGGCTTTTCGGTACGGGAGAAACAGTCTTAATCAAAAAGGCTGACAACAGCGTGTTGTCAGCCTTTCCTGCACATTCTTGATTTCGATTGATTTCAAGCCGCTATGCGATCATGATCGCCGGGTTGCTGGCGAGCGTGTGATGCTCCCATGCTGGCTGCGGCCTTGCTCGCTTCGGCTTCGTCGCGGTAGAAGGTGAGTTTCTGGTTTTGGTCATCTATGTTGACGACGATCACATCGCCCAGACGCGCCTGTTTGGTCGCCGACAGACTCGCCAGGGGATAGACCAGGAATCGCTCGATGGCGCGTTTCAGATGGCGCGCGCCGTAGCGGAATTCTACGCCCTCGTTGAGCAAAAATTCCTTCGCTTCATCGGTGAGCGTGAATATGAATCGCTCGCCGCTCCCTTCGTCAATCCTTCGCTGGACCGCGCTCAACTCAAGATCCAGTATCTGGCGCAACTCTTTATGCTTGAGGCTGCGGAAGACCACGACCTTGTCTATGCGGTTCATGAACTCGGGCGAAAACTTTCTGCGCGCCGCCTCTGACGCCGTGCGGTATATCTTCTGATCGAGATCGTCCCCGTTCAGTTCCGCGCTGCGAGCGGGCGCAAAGCCTATCGAGCCTGTTATCAATTCGCTCATCTCTTTGGATCCGAGGTTCGAGGTCATACATATCATGGTCTGTGAGAAGTCTACCCTCCGATTATCGCCGAGCGTGAGAGTGGCTTTGTCGAGTACGCCGAGAAGCAGTTGCCACAGAGCGTCGGATGCTTTCTCTATTTCGTCGAACAGCACGAACGTGAAAGGATCGCGCTCGGTCCTGTACCTGTCCAGATTTTCCTGTGTGAGGAGAGGCGGCGTCTCGCGATGGCCCAGGTAGCCCGGCGGCGAGCCGATGAGTTTTGCTATTTCGTGCGAGTGCTGGAACTCGGCGCAATCTATCTTGATGATCGAGTTACGGTCTGCGAACAACTCTTCAGCGGCGGCTTCGACAACATGGGTCTTGCCCGAACCGGTCGGTCCCAAAAACAGCATAGTGCCTAAAGGGCGAGCCAGGCTTGTCATTCCCGCTTGAAAGACTTGATACAGGGATGACAGGGTTCGAATGGCCCTGTCCTGACCTATTACTCGCTCGCGCAGCCCTCTTTCGAATTCCTCCGCCTGTGTACTCTTTGCTTCCGGGTTCAGCGTTATCAGCGTTCTCTTATGTCCGTTGTTGACCATTTTACCACCTTCTTTCAGCGCCCTCTTACCTTCTATACTAATCGCCACTCTACTGGTAGCTACGTCGGTTCAGGCTGTTTTAGTTCCTTCCAGTCGTTGCCTCCTTATGATGCGTCATCAGGTTTTCAATCACCGTCCCCAATCCTTGATCGGGTTCTCCTCATCAATCTTGTTACGCAAATTTGATGCCGTTTTTTCTACGGCCGTTCGCTAAGGGCCGAAGTTGCGCTCTTATGAACGAACGGTCTCGGCAACTGTACTTGCATAAAGGCTTACCCGCGAGCGTCGTGAGATGAGGTCTATTCGACAAACCGCTTCTCTCCAACCTCTGAGTTACACAATATGCCATCTGGAGCGGATCATTGACAAAATGCGGCACCCTTATGGGGAACGCAACAGGCCATCCTTTGTAATTTCGCAAACCGAAAACTCTGCTCATAATCATGCGCGCCTTCCTCCCTCTATACAAGATAATTGCCGATCAACCGAAAATTATTCCTTAAAAGCCCTGCGGCCTGTTCCATGAGAAGGGCCTTCCATAGTAGGGCAGGCAATTTGGAGAAATTGACGAGATCGATTTCGAGCATGGTTGCCAGGAGAAGAGTTTCCCGCTGTCATTTCTATGACATGATCGGCTATCATAAGCGCGACAGGGCGCGTTTGTTTCCGCGCCCGCCAGCAATCAATAAGGCTGTTTGCTCGGCTTTCAGCGGCTCAGGCAGGTAACAGGAGAATAGAATGCAACTTGAAGGAAGAGTCGCCCTTGTGACGGGCGGCGGGAAAGGCATCGGACGAGCAATGGCGTTAAGCTTCGCCGAAGAAGGCGCAGCCGTTGCCCTTGCAGGACCGAACGACAACATCCAGCAGGTCGCGCGCGAAATAAGAGAGCGGGGCGGGCGGGCGCTCTCTCTGCTTGCGGACGTGTCTGATGAAGGGAGCGTCGAGCTAATGATTTCCGCCGTTACGGATGAATTCGGGCAAATAGATATTCTGGTGAACAACGCGGGGATTATCGGGCCTACGGCTCCGGTCATAAGAGTCGAACTTGCCGAATGGGAGCGGACGCTTTCGGTCAATCTCACGGGGGCGTTCCTTTGCGCCAAGCACGCGCTCCCTCTGATGATGGAGCGCCGCACGGGACGCATCATTAATATAACGTCGGTCGCGGGGCTGAGGGCTTACGCCTTGCGCAGTCCCTACTCGGTCTCGAAATGGGGCATGATCGGTCTCACAGAGACGCTGGCCGTAGAGGCCGGGCCTTACAATATAACGGTCAATGCCATCGCGCCCGGACCCGTGCGCGGCCCTCGCATAGATGAGGTCATACGCCGCCGCGCCGATGAGATGGGCCGCCCCATAGAAGAGGTCGAGCGCGAATACGTCGAACCTGCCGCGCTCAAGCGCATGGCCGAGGAAGCGGACATTGTGGCGATGTCTCTCTTTCTGGCTTCAGAGGCGGGGCGCAACATCACGGGTCAGACGATAGAAATATCGTGCGGCTACCGGTTATGATCTCCGGCAAAGTGAGTGTAGTGGAATGGACGAAGCTCAATAGCCGGAAACGCCTGTGCGATACTTCAGGCCGGCTGATGAAGAGGTGAGAGCATGGACGATCAGATAAAGATAACCACTGAGGCGGCATCGCCTCCTCTCGAAGAAGCGAGCGTATCGGAGGGCGAAAACCTGTCGCCCCGCGAGCGAGGGCTGGCGCTCTTAGACAAGATGCTTGGATCAGACCGCGCCCGCGCGACGCGCGAAGCGTGGCTGCGGCTTGCGCCCGACTTCGAGCGGTATGTGGTCGAGTTCCTTTCGGGCGAGATATGGAGCCGTCCGCGTCTCGAACTCAAGATCAAAAGCCTCTGCACGATCACCGCGCTTGCCGCGCTCGGACGCAACCAGGGGCTGGAATTGAACATACGCATGGCTTTGAACAACGGCGCGACCCCGGAAGAGATCGTCGAGGTGCTCCTTCACATAGCCCCTTACGCGGGATTTCCCGCTTGCTGGGAGGGACTCGTCATCGCCGACCGCGTCTTTAAAGAGGATGAGTGATGACTCCAGCCTCACGACAGGAAAGAAGCTTTTAAGATGGATTGCGAACTGCCGTTGCATGCCCATCGTTCATCATTCATCGTTCAAGACATGAAACCAAAACTGAAAGAACACGTCTCATCGAAAGAAAAGAAGCAGCCATACGTCAACCGTATGTTTGAGACTATCGCGCCGCGCTATGATTTCATAACCAGGTTCCTTTCCTACGGAATGGACCGGGGATGGAAGCGCAAGCTAGTCGACACGTTCGACTTCAAGGGCGGCGAACATGCGCTAGACCTCGCCTGCGGCACGGGAGATATAACCTTCGCGCTCGCCAAACGGCTCACATCGGGGCAAGCAGTCGGGCTGGATATAACTCAGGGCATGCTGGACATAGCCGAGCGCAAACGGAGCGAGATGAATATCGGCAATGTCTCTTTTCATCGCGCGGATATTTTGAGCATACCCTTTGCGGATGCGACGTTCGACTGCGTGACGGCCGGTTACGCGCTCAGGAACGTGCCGGACCTCGAAGCCGCGCTCGCGGAGATAATGCGAGTGCTGAAGCCGGGCGGCCGATTCTGCTCGCTCGATTTCGGCCATCCGCCCAACAAGCTCTATCGCTGGCTTTACCTGAATTACCTCATCGTAGTGGGATCGACTCTGGGGCTTGCCCTGCACGGAGACCCGGACACCTATCGCTACATACCGGAATCTCTCAAGCTCTATCCGGGGCAGCGCGGCGTGCGCGATATGATGCAGCGCGCGGGGTTCATTGACGCCGACTTTCGCGAATTCGGCGGCGGGATAATGTCGCTCAACTATGGCACGAAGCCGAGATAAACAGCCCTTATGCTTGCGCAAACATGACCGATCGAATAAGCGACCTCAATCAATGCCCCTCCTGCAAAGTTCTGAGGTTGGCCGCCGCTTCGCTCAATGAGTCGGTATTCGCTGCGGCGCGACCTGTGAATTGAAACGGTGCGTCACAGAGCCGCCTTCCAGCTTCGATACAGAGTACGGAGGATCGCTCGCGGATGCGCCCGACAGATACGATTCGACCGTGATATTCTGATACCGATCTTTGCGGCTTGCGATGACGGATTCGGCTATCGTCCTGGCGGACGGCTCGGTTGGCGACTCATTGAGTTTTATGATGACGGTAAGGCTCAGGTTATCAGCGCCGGGCTGCTCCGATAGAACTGTGAAAGGCTCTGCGCGGGCGCGGGTCGGAGGCGGCGCATTGCTGCAAGCCACACATATCGCTAAAACGAGCGCCATCACTTGGAACTTTATCATAAGCCTTTCTCCTCGTTCAGGTCTGCTTTATTGTCATACCCCGGCGATTAGGCGTCAACCTCCCTCTTTCAGGCCAAGAGGATAATAGTCGCCCACTCGTGAAACCTTTTCGCGGGCGCGGCCACTCACCCCGTGTAACGCGATATTTGAGAAAACACACGAAAGGAGTCTCCATTTTATGACCAGAGCATTGTTTCGCCTCGTTTTCGCTTCATCCCTTTTAGGACTGATGTTGGCGGTTCCGGCCGCGGCCCAGGATTTCCAGAAATCGTATCGAGCAGGCGCGGGCGCGAGCGTTCGCATCAGCACCGTTTCCGGCGACGTGAAGGTGACCGCTTATAACGGCGACGTGATAATCGTTATGGGATTCAAAGAAGGGCGCGACCTGGACATGGTCGATATAGAAGATCGCAGCCGCAACGGCAATGTCGATGTAGGGGTCCGTTATCCTGAGAACTGTCGTTGCAACGTCAGCGTTCGATTCGAGGTGCAGGTGCCGGCTTCGGTCGGCTACGACTTCCGTGGCATTTCCTCGGTCAGCGGAGACGTGGAGGTAATCGGCGTGACCGGCCGACTGAAAGCTTCGAGCGTGAGCGGCACCGTGAACGTCAAGGAGGTGACGGGGACCGTCAATGCATCTTCTGTGAGCGGCGATGTCGAAGTCGAGATAAGCCGCTTCGAGGGCAAAGACGACATGAAGTTCTCGTCCGTGAGCGGCAGCGTACACGTGAAGGTGCCTTCGAATCTCGATGCGGAGATCGATATGTCGAGCTTCAGCGGCTCCATAAACACGGACTTTCCTGTCGAGGTGCGCAAGGACCATTATACTTCCAGGCAGTGGGCGCGCGGACGTGTAGGCGACGGCTCGCGCAATCTGCACATGTCATCGGTCTCGGGCAGCCTCAGTCTAAAATCCTTTTAGTCAAATCCAGGCGCAGGCAGGCTCGCAACTCATTCGAAAAACAAAATAAGGGCGCGGACTGAAAAAGGGTCCGCGCCTTTTCTTTGCAGAGGCATTAAAGCAGCGAGGCGAGCGATGTCGAGCTACAGGCCGTGTTTCTTCTTGAGGTTATGCACGTGGACCTTCGACACGCCCAGTTTGCGCGCTGCGCGGGTGAGGCTGTTGTTGGTTTGCCTCAGCGCGTTGCGCAGCAGAAAGCCTTCCAGAGTGCGCTTGGCCTCTTGCCATCTGGGCAACTGATTGCCGTCGAAGACCAGCCGGTTATCATCGGTGAAGACTATCTGCTCCTCGTACTTGGTCGAAACCCTGTCGTATTCATTAGCGAGCCATGCGTCCTCAAGCGTGTTGAGTATTTCGCTGGCCCGCACAAGCTCGGCCCGCCCCGCGCGGGTATCAATGCTATGATAAGCTTCGGCCAGATAGATTATGGCCCCAAGCTCCAGGCGCTGACCTTCGGGCGAACCTTTGAGTTCGCGCGCCAGTCGAGCGGCTTCGGTCAGGATTTCGGTCGCCTCTGTGAATTCGTGTTCGGCCAGCTTCACATGCCCGAGCGCGATACGGGCGCCTGAGCGCGCTTCCAGAAATTCACTTTGATCGGCCATTTCCACTGCCGCTTGGGCGCGGCTGATGGCTTCGTCCAGTTCTTCTTTGTGGAGGGCCGCAATCGCCAGCAGCGAAAGCGCCATGCTCTCTCCAAAAGGGCGTCCCTGACAGAGTTCGCGGCTCTCTTCGGCCAGCTTTTCCGCGCGCTCATACCGCCTCAATCGCAGCAAGGCTTCGGCCATCTTGAGTTGCGTTTCGGCCAGGCATTGCTTGAGGTCGTAGCGTTCAAAAACGGTGATGGCCTCTTTATAGAATTCGAGCGAATTCTGCCCCTGACCGATGGCACACTTGAGGTCGGCCATCCCTATAAGCGCCCAGGCATAATAACGGCCCTTCTCCACATTTTTCAACAGACGCGCCGCCTCCGAATAAAGCTCCTCGGCGCGCTCCGTCTCGCCCTGGCCGACAGCGACTGCCGCCTGCTCTGTGGTTATCAACCCGCGCAGGAACTCCGACTTTTTGCTTGTGCGCCCTTTGATCCCCTCCTGTGCCGCATTCAGTTGCTCTGCCGCATCACTCAGATCGCCGCGCCGTTGTGCGAGACGCGCCAATTCGAGCAATGCCTGGCTGAGGCCGAATGAATCGTTAAGGAAGCGATAGAAGTGGTAAGCAGTTTGAAGCTGTATGTCGGCTTGTCGACTGTCCCCCTTGCGCAGCGCCAGCCGCCCGCTGGCCAGTGAAAACCGCGCGGCCACATCTATGTCCTCAACGTGCGGTGCCACCTCTTCAAGTAGCGCGGCCCCATCTTCGTTCCTGTCGAAATATCTCGCAACTTCGGACCGAACGACCATCTCCATCGGGTCATTGGTTCTGCGTTCGGAGAATATCTCCTCGGCAGCGAGAAATTGACCGCTGTCAATCAAATCAACAAAGTTTTCCTGTGTAGATCGTCTTTCCATAGTTTAATCCTCCGCTCCATTTCGTAAACATATTTTGAATTTATTAACTGCTTGCAATGGCATTCTTCAAAATAGAGATATACCTTCACTGACAAGGGCGCAGCAAAGGCATCCTGTTTCAAATCTGTCACTCCACTATTAACCTAAATACCCGTAAAATCGGCGAACTTATTTCATTCCCCTCTCGCCCGTTTTACGGAAAAGCTAATAACAATTATATAGCTTTATAAAAGCAAGACTAGCAAATGGAGCGGTTTCATTACAAGCCCATTTTGAAAAATTCCGCCCTGCCGCAAGAGTTAAATAAAACTCAGAACATAAATTGCTGCTGCCATACTCAGCACCCTGATTCATTTGACTGAAGGCGTTCATAAAAACCGGCGCTGAACATAAATGCCACGGCACTGCTCAACGAATAGGCTCGCGAGGATAGCCTTTACTTTCAAGATAAAGGCTGAAGGATCAGCAGGATCAGTTTTTGCGCTCCATATCCTTGACTGTAAGAAGGCGCTTGCCGGAAGGGTCGCACGAATAATGGAAACTGCCAACTGCCGGATGGTTTGCTAACCTGTGACTGCTCTATGATTTAAAAGAGCTTTGATGATAAAAGCATCCCTACGGCTACCTCCGAACTGATTCGGAGGTAGCCGCTCTATCTACTCCGAGACGGCATAGCGATGTCCTTCCGAATCGCTGATACCGCTACCCGTCTCCGAATGGAATCTATGACCTAACGGGCAAGTAAACCATACCGAATCTTCGGTACTGGCCACCCGTCGGAGGGGGTTAAAGCACTTTGGGCATTTCATGTCTGTGATTGTAGCATGACTTTTCGATTTTGTGCGTTTTTTCTTTGGTCCCCGAAAAATATTTGGAAACTGTCGATATGGGCCGGCCTCTTTTCCTGGGCGGAGCAGCAGTTCTCAAGAACCAAACCTGTTTTCCATTTACCGACACCCCGCACAGCGATTCAAGCGCCCGGCATAGACTGCCGCTTTTCAGACCGGCCCGTCTCAAAAGACCTTGCCGTAAGCCTGTTTATAAAGGTTATTGACATCGCCGCTTCTGCTGTAGTTAAATGAGGTTCTGGCAGCAAAACCATGAGAAAGCGCGGCAAACTTATTAATAGAGGCGGCGCAAACGGGAGCACAAGGACGCTCGCGCTTCTTTGCCTCATCGTTCATGCCTTCCTGGTTTGCTTTACACACCACCATAGCGATGCCCGGCGTGAAGCATCGGGACCGGTTCCGGGCATATCGGCAAGCACGGGCGATGAGTCTGACAGCCCGCTGAAATCAAACGGCGAAGCCAACTGCGTCTCCTGTCGGCTGCAACGCAATTTCATTTCCGGCGACCATACTGTGCCGGTAGCTTATGAACCATTACAGGGGCCTGCGCACCTTGAATCATTTCTATCGGAACTTCACTCGTGCGGTCCCTTCCTCATCCTTTCCGACCGCGCCCCTCCCCTAGTTTAAGTTCCGGCTTCAGCAATACTGCGGCCTGCTAGATTGCCCATAACATCATGCGTTGACTCTGCTCGAAGGAGTTCTTTCTCATAAAGATTTCTTTCCGATAAAGACTTCTTTCTTGGGCGAGCGCGTCTATCCGATTCCGGACTCGATGAAAAGGCCATCAGGCAGCGCCGAACCTGTGCGATGAATGGCATCTTCTCTGAAATGCCGTTCGTTCCAAAATCAGCTTCAACTGAACTAGGGGAGAACTTATGCGCGGAAGAAAATATATCACCAATTTTATTGTGTGGGTCTTTTTCCTGGCCTCGATTCCGGCGACTGCTTTCAGCCAATCGAACGGGTCGCTCCGAGGCACAGTCATTCTCGAAGACAAAAACACGGCGCTGCACGATGTCGTCATCACCATAGTGCAGCTCAAACGGTCCGCTCAGACGGATGAAACCGGGGCTTATGAATTCCAGGGGGTTCCGCCGGGGAATTACACCGTACTTGCTCACCTGGAAGGGTTCCCTGACATAGTGCAAAACATTCAAATCAATTCGGGCGATGCGCTCACGCTGGATTTTCAGCTTCGGTTCTCAGGCCCGAGAGAGCAAATCACCGTTACGGCAAGCGGCGACGAGCAGACCACGTTCGAGGCTTTTCAATCAGTCACCTCTCTCGATTCGACCAAGCTTGCCGAAATGAGCCATCCTTCGATAGGCGAGGTGCTTGAGAAAGAGCCTGGCGTGGGCAAGCGCAGTTTCGGACCGGGCACGACCCGTCCCATAATTCGCGGGTTCGACGGAGACAGGGTGCTGGTCCTGCAAGACAGCGTGCGCATCGGCTCGCTGGGCTCGCAATCGGGAGACCACGGCGAGCCGATAGACGTTCTTTCCCTGGAACGCCTCGAAGTCCTCAAAGGCCCCGCCACTCTTCTCTACGGGAGCAACGCAATAGGCGGAGTCGTCAATGCCATAACCGGCCACGATTATGCACATCGCGGGGTGCGCGGATACTTCACCGCTCTCGGCGGTACGACCAACAATCAAGGCGGCGTGAGCGGAGGCATTGAGTACGGTGTAGGAAGCTGGCTCTTCTGGGGCAACGGCACGGGTCAGAGGACGAGCGATTACAATACGCCCATAGGAGAGATTCAGAACTCCAAAACGCGCGTGGGCAGCGGACTTGGCGGCTTCGGCTGGTATGGAGATAAAAGCTTCTTCAGCTTCAGCTACGGATATGATGACCGCAGGTACGGCGTTCCTTTCGCCGCGATGTTCGAGGGCGGCGAAGAAGAAGGCGGCGAGGAAGAGGGTGAAGAATTTATAGAGCTCGATATGCGCCGACATGACTTCAGGTTCAACGGAGGCTTCCGCGACACAGGGAACATTATTGATGCATTTCGCCTGACCTTGAGCTACAGCGATTATCAACATAAGGAACTCGAAGGCGATCAGGTCGGCACGACTTTCGACAATAAATTGTTGGTCTATAGAGGAGTATTCGACCAGCGCCGCACGGGAATATTCTCCGGCAAATTCGGTTTCGAGGGGCAGTTCCGCGATTATGAAACCGTAGGCGCGGAGGCGCTCGCTCCTCCCGTCGATCACAAATCTTTTTCGGTCTTCACGCTCCAGGAGATCGCCTATAAACCGGCCAGCTTTCAATTCGGCGGAAGAGTCGAGTACAACAAATACGACCCCACAGGACTCAATGAGCGGTCGTTCACGGGATTTTCCGGCGGGGCTGGGGTGCGCTTCAACTTGTGGGAAGGCGGGGCATTCGTCGCCAATTACAGCCACTCTTATCGCGCGCCCGCTCTCGAAGAGTTGTACAATTTCGGACCTCACATAGGCAATCTGACTTTCGAGGTAGGGAACCCGGAC
>JAKEHD010000390.1 GCA_022615215.1 Blastocatellia bacterium | reverse complement strand
TACGGAATTTGGGAAATCGAAGCTTGGGGTTTTTCTGCTTTGCCTTGTAGTAGGTGTTGATAGCTTGACGGCAATCTGCAATAGCGCCTTCGGCAGCACACTTTGTAACATCGGATATGAAAGGGTATAGGATGTATTTGAGAGCATTGAAAGCAACTTTTGCTTTCTTCCAGTCGAATCTTTCTTTTTGAGATTTTGTTTCGTTGTATTGAGAAAGCATGTAATTGAAGACGAGACGGGCGACACCGCAGGCACGAAGAAAATAATTGGCCTGCGAAGCTGTAGGATTCAATCTGATTTTATGAGTTCTGTGCATCTTGTTTTAACGTACTCAACTTGTATACATATTACTACCTGTACCTACATTATCAAGAGCTAGACCCTGCTCCTTTTATGAAATACCGGCCGATGCCGTATCGGAGTAGATTGTACGTGCCCGATTCCATAGCCGCCGTGATTGCAATCACCCGCCGCCGTGACAGCCGTCACAGCGCCTGTTACATCGAGCTTCTATATTGTCATTAGCGCGGGTGAAATCTGCGCGCGGCTATTTGGAGGAAGAAATGTCGGATGATTTAAAAAGAGTCATAGCTCGCACATCGAGGATAGTGTTTCTGCTCCTGCTCACAGGTCTGTTTTTCGCTCATTCGAATCAAGCCTCGGCTCAGGAGATGAGCGGTCAGGAAAAAGACGAAATCCTCAAGAGGCTTTCGCAGCTTGAAAAGGAGATCGAATCGCTCAAGAAAGAGAACGCCGATCTGAAAGCTATGGTGACGGCGAAAGAGAATTCGCCCGATGTGAAACAACCGCCCCAGGCGAGCGGCGGAGAAACAACCGTCGTGAAGAAAGAGCCTGCCGAGGCAAAAAACGGCCGCCTTGAAATAGGCGGGCAGATAAGGTTTCGCCCCGAAGTGCGTAACAACGCCGATCTGAATAGCTCCATAAGCGACCTGGACGATTTCACGGGCCAGAGAATCCGTCTGCACATAAAGGCTGCGCTGTCGGATAACGTCTACGGGTTCATTCAATTTCAAGATTCGCGCTTCTGGGGCACCGAAGCCTCGACCGCTTCCAATGAAGGGAACACCGATCTGCATCAGGCATACATAGAGGTAAACGGGTTTCTGGCCGACCCGCTCTCATTGAAACTGGGCCGCCAGGAGATGATTTACGGAAACGAGCGCCTTGTAGGGGCCTTCGGATGGGACACCGTCGGCAGGTCTTTCGATGCGCTCAAACTGGTCTACGGCGAAAAGGGCTGGTCGGCCGATCTCTTCGCAGCGAAGGTAAACGACCGCCGCACCGCCCGTCGCGGAGACGGAGATCAGGATTTCTACGGCGCTTACTTGAAATTTCTGAAAGACAAGCCCGCATACGAACTTGAAACCTACTCGCTCTATATCAGAGACGGTTTCGACACGCCGGGCGAACTCTTCGGCAGGGGCCTTGATTCGACAAGCATTTTCACCTTCGGGGCGAGACACGCGGCAAGTTTTCCGGGCGGATTTTATTATGACGGAGAGCTGGCCCTGCAATCGGGCAGCAAGGGACCCGACGATCACAGGGCGCTGGCGCTCGCCTTAAAAGCCGGTCGCGCCTTCGATTCGGATATGTCTCCGCGACTGGGCTTCGAATACGATTTCGCCACAGGCGACAAAGATCCCCTGGACGGCAAATCGGGCGAATTCGTAAACCTCTTCCCGACCAATCATATCCAATATGGATACATGGATTATCTCGGATGGAGGAACATGTACGACTTGCGCGCGACCTTCTCTTTCAAACCGACAAGCAATCTCGTATTTGATACCGACTATCACAGGTTCTACCTTCACAGGGCGAAGGGGCGATGGACGAACGCGGGCGGCGCGGTCTTCGGGTTCGACCCGTCGGGCAGGTCGGGCACATATCTCGGACAGGAGGTCGATTTCACTCTGAGATTTCCCTACAAAGAGAAGATAAAATTCTTGGGCGGGTACAGCTTTTTCCTGCCGGGCAGTTTCGCCAGGGCCACGCGCGGGCGCGATGTTTCTCATTTTTCATACCTGCAAACTCTGATAGACTTCTGAAAGGAGGGCGAGCCCGTGACAGCGCCGTTTCATAAACTCAAGCACGAACATCGCATAATCGAGCAAGCCTTGCGCGCCCTCAACGGCATAAGCCTGAGACTCCAGGTGGGGGAGCCGATACCTTCGAATGCGCTTTCGAGGGTGGTCGATTTCATAAAGACTTTTACCGACCATTTCCATCACCGGAAAGAGGAAGAGCACCTGTTTCCCGCGCTCGAACGCCAGGGCATTCAACGCGAGGACGGACCCCTGGGCATGATGGAGCACGAGCACGAAATCGAGCGCCAACTGCTTGACGAACTCGACATCGCCATCAAGGCTTATCAGAGAGGAGACGACGAAGCGGGCAGGCGATTTGCCGAGGCCGCGACCAGGTACACCGACCACCTGATAAGCCATGTCCAGAAGGAGGACAATGTATTGTTCAAGATCGCCGAAGAGATGATGGGCGAAGAAGAGCAGAAGGATTTAATGGATGCTTTCAAAAAGGCGGAGGCCGAAATGGGAGAAGGCGTGCTTGAACACTACGAGCGAATGGCCGCAGAACTCGAAGAAGAATGGACGGTTTGATATCGCCTCACATCATTACCCTGTCGGAGATTCAGTACCCCGACCGTAAGGAAGGGGATAAGTGAAACTATCCATCGCAGCGACCAAAAATCTTGAAAGCTGGCTTAAAAAGAGTATTGGGAGCGAGCCGCCTGCGATCATCCTGGGCAGTTCGGTCAATGCGCTCAGTTTCGCGCGCAGCCTGGGGAGACGCCGCATCCCGACCCTTTTACTCGACGGCGAGCGATTGCTCGGAAGCTATACACGTTACGGAGAATTCCTGCTGCTTTCGCGGGTTGAAGAGGACTCGGCCGGTTGGATCGATATACTGGAACTCATAGCCTCGCGTCTCGACACAAGGGCCGTGCTTTTCTCGACAACCGACGCGCATTGCCTTCTGGTTTCTCAACATAGAGACCTGCTCCGGCAATACTTCCGTTTCATCATTCCTGATGCCGAGACGGTAGAACGGATTGTGAACAAGCGATTCCAGTACACAATCGCTCAGGCGGCAGAAATCCCTATCCCGAAAACCTACTTCCCCGAATCCCTGGAAGAAGCGAGGCATCTCTCGCCGAATTTAACCTATCCCTGCATTCTCAAGCCTTACATATCTCACACAGGTCGCAGGGAACTCTCGAATAAAAAAGTTCGACTCGTTGATTCGCAGACGGAACTGATTTCGGCCTTCGAGCGTCTTATGGCGAGCGGCCAATCTTTCATGATCCAGGAGATCATACCGGGCGAAGATAGCGCCTTGTATGGCTATCTGGCTTTTTGGAATGCCGAGGGGGAGGAACTCGCCTGGTTGACCACGCAAAAACTCCGTCAGAACCCTCCGCATTACGGAGACGGCTCATTACAAATAACCGTGGAAGCGCCGGAGGTGGCCCGGTTGAGCCGCCGTCTCCTGCGAACGTTCAACTACTCAGGGTTTGTCGGCGTAGAGTTCAAGTTCGATGCTCGCGACCCTACCTATCGCCTCATGGAGATCAATCCGAGAACCTTTTCATACAATCAACTCGCCATCAGCGCAGGGATCGATTTCCCATGGATCGGCTATCGGTATCTGACCGATTCTATGCCCGAACCTCTACCGGCTTACTCCTTCAAACCGGGAGTCAAATGCGTCAACGAGGAATGGGACATCCAGGCTTACTTCGCTCTCAGGCGCTCAGGCGCTCTGAGTCTCCGGCAATGGCTCGGTTCGCTCAGAGGGGCAAAGCTTGCTATCGGCGCATGGGACGACCCGCTCCCGCTCTTTGCGGGATTCCGCCGACTGCTGAAAATCTCCTGGCATTATCTCCGATCGGCAATCGGAAGGTTTGCCGAGCAGAAATGAAAAACATTCATCCAACACTTCGAAATGCGCACATCCGCGCGGGCGCTCGTGTTGTCCGCTCAACATGCCTCTGATATATTCCTTCTTCAACCGTAGGGTCTGAAAGCTGATAGCTGAAGGCTGAAGGCTGATAACGAATCGCCTCGCCCGCGGAGAACCTGCGCCATGATGCTTGAGACCGTCTTCGTCATACTCGCATACATTCTCGGCTCGATTCCGTTCGGCTATCTGCTCGTCAAATACGTCTTCACAGGCGGCGAGGACATTCGCCGTGTGGGGTCAGGCGGGACCGGCGCGACCAATGTCACACGTCGCGCAGGGAAAGGGGCCGGGGCGCTCACCTTAGCCCTCGATGCGGCAAAGGGCGCGGGCGCTGTGACGCTGATGAGGACGGCGGTCGCTGATGATTATCTGTGGATAGGCGCGGCCGCAATTGCAGCGATACTCGGCCATATATTTCCGGTCTTCTTGAAATTTCGCGGAGGCAAAGGCGTAGCCACAGGCATGGGAGTCTTTGCGGCCGTGGCTCCCTATCCGGCCCTCGCTGCGCTCGCGCTATGGGCAGCCGTAGTCTACCTGACGCGATATGTGTCGCTCGGTTCCATCGTGGCTACTCTCTCGCTGCCGCTGTGGATGCTGCTTTTTTATGGCTGGCTCCGGCCCGACCCTGACTTGCGGGCATTGCTCGTCATAGGATTTGTCGGCGGCGCGATAGTAGTAGCCAAGCATCACGAAAACATTGGCCGCCTGATGCGCGGAACCGAAAACAGACTCGGCGCGCGAATAAATCAGAAGTCAGTGAAGATCAACCACAGGTCGCACGGATAGCACGGATAAATGTGCATAAGAAATTCTGTGTTATCTGTGTAATCAGTGGTTGCCTGCTTCAGAGCAGCGTCGAATCCGGCCCCGTTGGCCGTGAGCGGAGGCGATAGCTGATGGCTACAGAGAATGCATCGCCCGAAAAGAAGCGCATAGCCGTCATCGGCGCAGGTAGCTGGGGCACCGCCCTCGCTATGGTGGCCGCGCGCAATCGACACGATGTGCGGCTGTGGGCGCGCGAAGAGGCGGTCGCGCTCGCAATTCAAAACACGCGCAGAAACCCTTTCTACCTTTCGGATTTCGACCTGCCCGAAAACATACGCCCAACCGCCTCGCTCGAAGAGGCGCTTGAAGACGCGGACTGCGCCATAATAGTGATCCCGTCTCACGCTATGCGCGAAATGATAGAGCGCGCGGGACCGCGCCTCTCCGCTGAAACCGTTATTGTGAGCGCGACCAAGGGGGTGGAAAACGTCACGCTCATGCGAATGTCCGAGGTAATCGCAGACATTTTAGGAGAGCGATTCAAAACGCGAGTGGTCGCGCTTTCAGGGCCGAGCTTTGCGCGCGAAGTGGCGCTCGAAGACCCGACCGCCATAGTTGCCGCAAGCAGCGATCCGGCTTCGAGCGAGATGGTTCAGCTTGCGTTAAGCTCGAATGTTTTTCGCGTCTACACGAACGACGACGTAGTGGGCGTGGAACTCGGCGGGGCGGTCAAAAACGTCGTCGCCATAGCATCAGGCGTGGTGCGGGGCTTAGGGTTCGGAACCAATTCGGTTGCTGCGATAATCACTCGCGGGCTTAGAGAGATGACACGGCTTGCCGTAGCCTGCGGCGCGAGGGGCGAGACCCTTGCGGGGCTTGCGGGATTGGGCGACCTCGTGCTGACCTGCACGGGAGAGCTTTCGCGCAATCGCAAGGTCGGCCTGGAACTCGGCCGGGGGCGCAAGCTCGCCGACATACTCTCCCGTATGCGCGAAGTCGCCGAGGGCGTAAAGACCACTCGCGCCATTTATGAGATGGCCCGCCGGATGAACGTCGATATGCCCATCACCGCCGCCACTTATGCGCTACTTTACGAAGACGCGCCCGCGCTCGAAGCCGCAAATAAATTGATGGAGCGGCCGCTCAAAAGGGAATAACGAGCGACGAAGCGGTCTTATATTCATAAGAGTGTGTTTGGAAATTCAAACCTCGCGCCGCTTCGCAGCAACAGGTGTTTAGCGCCGGTTTTTCCGCCGCGTTAGCGGCGAGTTGATTTTAGCCGTGTCCTTCAGGGCACGGACATCAGCCGCGCAAGGTCATTCGTCGCGCGAGCGACGGTTGAACATCCAATCCCATACCGCGCGGTCACAAATTCAATCGTCGCTCGCGCGACGAGATTTAATTGCGGCGACCAATAAATGTATTCATTCTGTCCCGGCCTTGAAAGACCGGGCTAAATTCACATGCCGCTACGCGGCAGTAGCTGTACACTAAACAAATGCTCGCGGCAAAAAGCTGTTTTTAAGAGATTGCCGTTATCAGAGGGAGATTATCGAGCCTGTGCGAGAATCTTTTAACCGTATCTTTCGGGCGATGTTCGGCCATCCACGTCATCACCTGCTCGAACACCGCCTGTTCAATACCATAAGCCTGCTGAACGCCGTCACAAACCTCGGCGGCGCTATAGTCATGCTATCGCGCGATCAGGTGTTCTTATCGCTTCTGCATCTGGGAACCGGCGTCCTCTTTCTGATCTTCTACTATCTCTCACGCTTTCGCGGATTGTATCGCGCTCTCTACTGGCCCTTCGTGTTATTGATGATCGGCTTTCTATTTGTCAACGCGATTGAAAACGCAGGCTCGCTCGGCGGGGCGCACTATTATTTCATCCCCGGCCTGCTGATAGCCATAATGCTCTCGGACAGGGCGCGCACGACCATACTGGCCTTCGCTCTGTTCGGCGCGGCGACGCTCGGCCTTCTGTATGTCGAGAAGATGCGCCCCGCGTGGATCGTGCCGCTCGCCGGTCCCGACGAGAGGTTCTTCGACGTATTCGGGAATTTTCTCTTCGTGCAGATTTTTTCCGGCGCGCTCGTGATGGTCCTCGCCCGCAACTTGAACGAGGAGCGAAGAAAGTCAGACCGCCTGCTGTTGAACATCCTCCCCGAAAGCGTAGCCAGAGAGTTGAAAGAGTACGACCGCGTCCGACCGCTTCAATACGACTGCGCCTCGGTGATGTTCACCGACTTCGTGGGGTTCACGCGCTTTGCCGAGAACCTTACGCCTCAGCAATTGATAGAAGAGCTCGACAGATGCTTTCGCCATTTCGACAAAATAGTAAAACGGCGAAACCTCGAAAAGATCAAGACCATAGGCGACGCTTACATGGCTGCGGCGGGGATACCCGTGCCCAACCGGACACATGCTATAGACTGCGTGCTTGCGGCGATTGAAATCCAACGCTTCATGGCCGAAATGAAAGAAAGGAAGATTGCCGAGGGTCAGCCCTATCTGCAATTGCGCCTCGGCATACATTCGGGCAAATTGGTGGCGGGCGTGATAGGTCAGGAAAAATTCGCTTACGACGTGTGGGGAGATATGGTCAATACCGCGAGCCGGCTCGAAAGCTCGGGCGAGGCGGGGCGCATAAACATCTCGCGTGCGACTTACGAAATGGTGAAAGACTTCTTCGAATGCGAGTACAGGGGCCGTGTAGCTGCGAAGAGCAAAGGCGAGATCGATATGTATTTCGTGAACCGTATTCGCCCCGAACTGTCGCTTGATGAGGAAGGGCACGCGCCCAATGAAAGATTTTTTGAATTGCACAAGCGAGTGACCTGATGATCGAAACCGCCTTCCTTATGCCATCGGGTCAATGTGTCGTTCCGGGACGCCCCCACGATCACTCAATGTAGAATAATTCCCCCTCCACCGGGATTGCCCATTGATATCATTAGGTTTATGCATGGTATACGGGTTGCACCGAAAGGAACCGCAGGGTCATGTTTCAGGAGGAGATATGCAGATAGTTTCCGATAATGGGGCAATCCAGAATCAGGTCAGGGTTCTGCTCGTCGATGACGACCAGTCCATGCATGAGATGTTGGATCTGTCGCTCGACAAAACTCAATACGATGTCGCCCATGCTACAGACGCTAGCGAGGCCATGACGGTTATCGCCCATCAACCGCCCGATATAGTCATCACCGATGCGATGATGCCGGGTCAGAGCGGTTTCAGCCTTATCACGTCGCTCAAGTCCGACCCGCGCACATCCGATATACCTGTCATCCTCTGGACCGTGCTCGAAGGCATGGACGGCAATGTTATGGATTCGAGCGGGCAGGCCGATTTGACCATGAGCAAGCCGTTCAACCTCTTCGACCTGGAGGACAAACTCAACAGGGCGAAGCGGCTTATAGACAGACACGCCAAAGTAGCTTGATAGCTCGCAGGCTTCGGCCCTTCAGAATGGCTTGAAACACCATCGCGCCTGATTCATATCGGCGGAATAGTCGTTTACTGTAACCGGGAAAAAGAAGAGAGCCTTCTCGAAGCGAGGCTCCATCCTTCATTCGCCGTTCTCCGACAGAATGGCAAACAACTCCGACTCCGCGCGCGCGATCTCCATTCGCAGAATCGACAATTCGTTTTGCGCATCCTGCAAGTCACCTTCCCGCCCCATGCGTTCAAGACGTTTGAGCGCGCCCGCAGCAGCCCCGGTCAGCAGATTCGACGAACCTTTCAGGGTGTGCGCGGCACTCTCAAGCGAACTCGCATCATTGCTGAGAACCGCAGAACCTATTTTCGATACCATGTCCTCGCACTTCTTCATAAACAGCCTGACGATGGCTTGTAACAGCATCTTGTTGCCATTCACACTGTCGAGCAACGCTGAATGATCGAGGAGGTCGCCTGTCGGCGGACGGTCACTGAAACTCACCTGAGACTGACCGGATAGCCGGCCCGGCATAAGGTCGGCGATGCATCGAAGCATTTCTTGCTTGCAAACAGGCTTCGACAAGTAGCTGTCCATTCCTGCCTCAAGGCACTGCTGCTCATCGCCCTGCTCCGCGCTGGCGGTGAGGGCTATTATCGGAATGTGCGCGCCGGTCGCGCGTTCACGTTCTCGAATCGCGGCTACGGCTTCGAAGCCCGTCATCTCAGGCATCTGAAGATCCATGAACACGAGGTCGAAGCTCTCTCTCTCGATGGTCTCTAACACCAGTCTGCCATTGTCGACTGCCACTACGGTGTGCCCCAGTTGTTCCAGCATCTTAACGCCAATAATCTGATTGATTTTGCTATCCTCTGCAAGAAGAACACGCAGCGGCGGACAAGCGGAAGTCGATTCGTGATTCCAGGCGGCTACGGCTTCGGCATCTCCAGCCATTGGCTTCGCTGATCGTTTGACGGGCCGCAACGCGCAAAGCGAAGGCTTCGTTTCATCGGCCTGCCATCCGGCAACGGGCGATGTCGCCACTCCGAGCCGCTTTGTATACTGCGCGCGGCATGGAATGACAATTTTGCCGGCCGACGCCGCGCG
>JAKEHD010000389.1 GCA_022615215.1 Blastocatellia bacterium | reverse complement strand
TGTCCGGGAGGCTGAAAGCGCCACCGGAGCCACCCCTTGCGGCTCTTTGAAACTCTGACTAGCGCGTTGTGATGGGAAGTCCATCACGTAAAAGTTAGAACGCTGAAGTAGAGAAATAATCGAGAATAGCATCATCGTTCTCACAGGGCCGGGCAGGCCCTTTGGTTAGAGTGGAGCGGCCACTCGTCGATCCAAGAACCTACCGGGCGACTGACCCAGAAGCCGTCTGCTTTAGCTGACGGAGGATGTCACTGCTGGAAATCTCAGAACAGCTTGTACATGGCGCGCCGAGGATCCATCGGAAACATAATGCTTAGGAATAGTGCCGTGAATCCGGCGCTAGAAACCCGCTTCTCCGTCGCGCTCACCCCCCGAGCGCCGGAAGCTGATCGTGTCCAGGGCAACTTATGTGCCTCAGCCGACAAATCGCTTTAAAGATAGAGGTCCTTTGAGGTTACGTGACTGCTCTCAGCAGGATGGATATGAAGAGTGTGTTTCAATATAGATCACTCGCCGATGCGTTATGTTGTAATTGAAACACCTGCCGTCAGTCGTCAGTCATCAGCCATCAGCCGTCAGTCTTCAGATCATACTTCTGATAGCTGATAGCTGATAGCTGATGGCTGATAGCTGATGGCTGAGTATTATTTTTTGCTCAATGCTTCATCGATCAGATTCAGGACATCGGAAGGCAGGAAAGGCTTGGGCAAAACATCCATCGCCCCGTTGTTCATAAGCCGCTCGACCACTTCGGGTGTGGAGTAAGCGGTTATGACTATAACGGGCGTGCCCGATCTTTTTTTGCGTATACGGTCAAGCACGTCGAACCCTGACAGATCGGGCAATCGCAAATCGGTTATGGCAAAGTCGAACGCTTGACTATCGACCTGTTTCAATCCGTCGCGGCCGTTCAGGGCCACGACGACTTCATAGCCTCTGTCAGAGAGGATCACTCTGAGCGCATCGGCCACCGTCGGCTCATCGTCTATGACCAGAACTCGTATCTTCTCTTCCATAGCTTTTTTGTCCGGCAGAATGAATACATTTATTGCGAGTACGCTTCAGTCCTTCGTCCGTTGTTGCTTTCAGGCGAGATCATTCAGTACCCCGACCGTAAGGGAGGGGAGCAACTGACCACGTAAGAAAGAAATCTTTATGACTACTGACCACGGACGACGGACGAATCGGCAACACAATGCTTAAAACTCTCGGTTGCCTTTCACTTCGAGCAAATTCTATTAGAAGCTGTGGGGGAGCCTTTATCAGTAATTCAGTACCCCAACCGTAAGGGAGGGGTTCATTCGGAACGATTTATTCCAGACGAAATAATAACGGATCTGCTCTTTCAATCGCACAAAGTTACGATAAAGTGAAGGGCAATTATCGGGCCAATCAATCTCTTGAGCGCCGGGCCAGGCCGCTGATATTGCAAATAATAATGGTTCAGGTCGAAACCCCAACAAATAAGCCTTTTCGGGACGCAGAGTGAACGAGCTTTCCGGCTGCATTCGGGTCGCGCGCGAATCGATAAACAAAACAATTCCGCCTGCCTGTTGTTTCATTCTATGACAGTTGCGCCGTCCTTTATACCGAATCTTTTCAGCTTGCGGTAAAGGGTCGGGCGGTGGACTTTGAGTATCTCGGCGGTCTTTTTAACGTTGCCCGATGTGCGTTCGAGCGTCTGTTCTATGGCTTCGCGTTCTATCTCTTCGAGTGTCAGATAGGGCGGGATGACGCACCTGAAATGGGCCGGGTCGCCGGCTTGAACATGCTCAGGCAGGTCTTCAGGCCCTATATGCTCGGTTTGACAGAAGAGGACCGCCCGCTCGATGACGCTTTCAAGCTCGCGCACGTTGCCGGGCCAGTCGTGGCGCATAAGCGCCGAAAAAGCTTGCTGCGATATGCGGTGTATCTCTTTATCGTACTTTTCAGCATAGCGCTGCAAAAAGTATTCGGCCAGCAGCACGAGATCGTCCAGGCGCTCGCGCAAGAGCGGCACACGTATCTTTATGGTGCTGATGCGAAAATAGAGGTCTTCGCGCAACAGGCCCTCTTCGAGGGCTTCTGCCGTATCGCGGTTTGTGGCCGCAATCAACCTGAAGTCGACCTTTATTTCCTGCTCGTCGCCGAGCCGTCTGAGTCGCCGCTCCTGTATGACTCTGAGCAGTTTGGTTTGAAGGTGAACGGGCATCTCGGCTATCTCGTCGAGAAGCAGCGTGCCTCCATCGGCCGCTTCGATCAGGCCCCGTTTGTCGCGGTCTGCTCCTGTGAAGGCACCCCTCTTGTAGCCGAAAAACTCCGACTCAATCAGGTCGCGCGGTATGGCCGCACAGTTGATGCGTATGAAGGGCCGCCCGGCACGATTGCTTTGAAGGTGAAAGGCCGTCGCTATCAACTCCTTACCCGTGCCGCTTTCGCCCTCTATCAGGACGGATGCGTCCGACTGTGCGGTCACGCTTATGGTCTCGTAAATCCGGCGCATCTGAGGGCTGCGGCCTATCATGCCGAAAGCCCCGCTCTCCAGGGCGAGCATGCGTTTGAGATCTCTGTTTTCCAGTTTGATCGAGGCGAATTCGAGCGCGCGTTCGGCCAGCATGACGGCCTGGTCGGGCGTGAACGGTTTTTCGATATAATAGTACGCGCCTTTCTTTATCGCTTCTATGGCCACGTCCAGAGACCCGTAAGCAGTCATCAGAATGGTTTCGGTTTGAGGAGCATCCTCCTTGATCCGGCTTATCAAGTCTATGCCGCTCGAATCGGGCAGTCTCAGGTCCACAAATACCAGATCGAACGGGCGACGCTTCAGAAGTTCCGCCGCTTCGACGACCGTCCTCGCCGTCTCGACCTCGTATCCTTGCTCTCCGAATATCAAATCGAGCGCGTCGGCAGTGGTACACTCATCCTCGACGACGAGTATACTGTTGTGAGGCTTAATCTCCATCACTTCCCACTCCAGAGCTATGTAACCTGTATGCGGATTCTTTTGCCCGCATCGATATCAATACGGTCGATCTAATCCAGGGGCAGAGTGATCCACACGCGAGTCCCTTTGCCTGCCTGGCTCATCAGGACTATGGTGCCGCCGTGCTGTTTTATGACCTTCTGTGCGTAAGACATGCCGAGTCCGAGACCCTTGCTCTTGGTCGTATAAAACGGCTCGAATACGTTTTTGACCTGAGAGCTTGTCATCCCGCAACCTGTGTCGCTTATATCGAGGCGAACCGCTTCTTCCGACTCCGAGGTCGCTATCAGCAGTCGGCCGCCTCCGGGCATCGCCTCTATGGAATTGAGCAGGAGGTTTATCAGCGACGAACGCATGGAGGCTTCGTCAAGGCTTGCGAAAGCGCCCCGTTCGGCCATCTCCTGTTCGACTTCGACGTGGCTCTCCCTGAGTTGCGGACCCAGAAGATGAGCCACATCATCGACCAGAGCATTCAGAGAGAGGCGGCGGCGAGCGAGCGAGATCGGGCGAGCGAAGTCGAGCACCTGCTCTACCGTACCAAAGAGGTGATCGATGCCGCCGATGATCTTATCTATCAGAGACATCTCGCTCGCGTCGAGCTTATCGGCCACCTTGCTTTTCAGATGGAGCGAATAAAGGCGCAGCCCCGAAAGCGGATTCTTGACCTCGTGCGCGACCTGAGCAGCCATGCGTCCGAGATCGGCGATCTTCTCCTGTTGGGCGAGCCGCTCGCGCATCCGGCGCAATCTTTCCTCATTTTCCCGTTCGGTGGTCAAATCCTTGATTATGGCCAGATAGCCGGGCAAGCAACCTGTCGCTTCGCGTATAGGCGTCATAGCCACCGAAGCAACGAACGAACTTCCGTCGGCCCTCGACAATCGCATCTCTCCCTGATAGCGGCCCGCGGTCTCGGCCTGCCGCCCGTGTATGAGGAAGGGAGCATCATCAGGTCCGTACCCTTCATCACTAACCAGTTCCCTGGCCCGGTGGCCCAGAGTCTGGTCCGCCGCGCACCCGAACATCAATTCGGCCCCGTGATTGAAAAGCCTGACCCGGCCCGTCGTATCAATCACTATTATGGCGTACTCGGTAGAGCTATCGAGCACCGTGTTTAAAAAATTATGGGCTTCGGCCAGCTCGCGCGTGCGCTCGGCTACAAGGGCTTCGAGTTGTTCGGCGTGCAGTTGCAGTTCTCGTTCGAGCCTTCGCTTTTCAAAGACCAGCCGTTTATTCTCGACCGCCCTGGAAACGGTGTTGAGGAGATCATCCCCCTTGACAGGCTTGGGCAAGAAATCATAAGCGCCCGCGCGCACGATGTCGGGCATCTGAGATGGGTCCGGCTCGCCCGTCATCATTATGACGGGGACATAAGGCTCGCGGCCGTGAAGCCGTTTGAGAACGTCTATGCCGCTTTCGCAAGACAAAACGATGTCGACGACCGCCGCATCGAGTTCATCACTCTCGATTATTTCGAGAGCGCTTTCGAAATCTGACGCTGTCAGCGCCGTATACCCCTTACGCTTTAGAAACTCCGCCATAGTCCAACATACGTCCGGCTCATCATCTACCAGCAATACTTTCGCCATATTCCGCCTCCACGCGCCCCGGCTGCCGATGGTCCGACCATGCCCCGCGCAATGGCTCTCTCCGCCTTTATGCCCTTCAATAATTCAAGACTGCGGTCTCTCATCACTCAAAAACCTGCGGTTTGAACAGCGGCTTTCAGTAGCGCAACCGTAAGGGAGCGCTCCCTTACGGTCACGCTACCGACTCCTGATTTCGGTCCCCGAACCGGCTGAGAGTGATATTGTCCGGCGGCAAAGACATCGATGGCCTTCACTTCAGAAAAGGCTTCCACCACTTCTAATAGAGCTACGTGAACCAGGAAGAGTGGAACTAATTTCAGGTCGCCAATATTTTTTTCACTTCTACGCCCGCGTCGGTACTTCGACTCGATTGCGGGCGCTGCCGGAACCAGGGCCTCAGATTGCCTGCCCCTGTCGTCGCCGGATTTCATCGATCCGCAATTTCAGCAGAACTGGCTTCCCCCTACCTGCTCTGTGAGCAGTAATCTATCTTTCGAGGATAAATTTGTCAAGCGATAGTAAAATGCGCTATCAGCCATCAGCCGTCAGCCGTCAGCCATCAGACATCAGACATCAGGGCAAGTATTCAACCACAGATAACACAGAAGATATCTG
>JAKEHD010000388.1 GCA_022615215.1 Blastocatellia bacterium | reverse complement strand
TTATATGTCAGATCAAACAACAAAACACCCAGCAAATAACAAACCCATGCCAGCGCTGCACCAACCACTATTGCTATTAAATAATACCGGCCCGATTTACTTCTTGCAAATCCCACCCTTCTTCTGCCTTCCACTGTGGTCAAGAATCGCTACGGGCTACGGACGATGGACCCCTGACAACGGACGAAGATTCGAGTCATGTACTTTTTCTACAGCCTGGCTCTCACGCTTCTATTTCTGGCTCTGCTGCCATACTTCATCTACCAGGCCGTAAGACACGGCAAATACGCAGGCAGTTTCAAGCAGAGGCTCGGCCGTCTGCCCGCTTCTTTCGGCAGTGACTCTCGCCCTACGATCTGGGTGCATGCGGTTTCGGTCGGCGAATTCAATGCGGCGCGGCCTTTGATAGAGAGCCTGCGCCGGGAGATGCCCTCTCGTAGATTGGTCGTCTCTACCACCACGCTGACCGGGCAGCAACTCGCGCAAGCGCAAGTCCCCGATGCCTTCGATGCTGCTTTTTATTTTCCATTCGACTGGGCCTTCGCCGTGCGCCGCGCGCTCGATCAGGTAAACCCCGAGGCTGTGATAATACTTGAGACCGAGTTGTGGCCGAACTTTTTGCGCGAGTGCCGCAGGCGAGGCGTGATGACGGCGGTCGTAAACGGACGCTTCTCGCCGCGCTCGTTTGCGCGTTATCTAAAATGGCGTCGATTCACATCGCGCATGCTCGCGGACGTTTCGCTGCTCATTATGCAATCTGAAGCCGACGGAGAACGCGCGCGGCAACTCGGCGCTCCTGTCGGTAACGTGCGCGTGTGCGGAAATCTGAAGTACGATGTGCGAGATAACGAGTCCGCTCTTCTCGACTCCGAATCCGCAGACGGACTCAGGGCTTCCAATCTTCAGGAAGAACTCGACCGCCAGTTCGCCCTTTCCGATTCGCCGCGCCTGATAGTCGCGGGCAGCACCGCGCCCGGCGAAGAAAAAATATCGCTCGCCGCGCTTCACGAGGCGCGCGCATGTTCGGGGCTGGAAGATGCGCGATTGATCTTAGCTCCGCGCCATCCCGAACGGTTCGACGAGGTGGCCGCTTTGATAGAGCAATCCGGTTTTTCGTTCGCGCGCCGCTCCGAGGCCGTCAGCCTCTCAGCCGCGCACGGAGGAGCGGTGGAGGGTAGCGAATGGGCAGCCTCGCGCGGGACGGATGTTATATTGCTCGACACGATAGGAGAGCTTGCATCCGTTTACAGGTTCGCCGCCGTCGTCTTCGTGGGCGGGAGCCTTGTGCCGCGCGGCGGGCATAACATAATCGAGCCTGCCGTTTACGCAAAGCCCATAATAGTCGGCCCGCACACGGAAAACTTTCGCCAGATAGTTTCGGATTTCGCCTCTCGCCACGCTCTCGTGCAATCGGAGACCGTAGAGAGCTTTGCGCGTGAAGTGATCCGTTTATTATCTGATCGCAAATCGGCTGAAGAGATGGGCGCGCGCGCTCAGGCGATACTGCTTGAGAACCGGGGCGCGACCCCGTGCATCATCGCCGCCATACGCGAACGGATGTCTTGAAAGACATGTATGGGCGGGCGTCTCTGCCCGCCCCTCCGTGCATAAAAGCATAAGAGGAGCACAGAGGGCCGCCCGTATAGGTGATCGAATTTTTTTACAAAAGACGTGATCGGCAAAGATGAAAAACTCAAGCGCGCGTTGCTGTGGCTGCCTGCGAGGCTCTATGAGCTTGGCGTGCGATTGCGCGTAGCGGCTTACGAAACCGATTACCTGAAGCCCAAACGATTGAATGCTACTGTCATCAGCGTCGGCAATCTCAGCGTAGGCGGCACGGGCAAGACGCCTGTGGTCGAATATATCGCGCGCTATCTCAAAGAAGAGGGCTACTCGGTCGCTATACTGACGCGCGGCTACAAGCGCAGGTCCGCAGGCAGAGTCGTGCTCAACGAGCGCGGGGAAGCTCCCTCCGGCTCGTATATCGAATTCGGGGACGAGCCTCTTATGCTTGCGCGGCAATTGCCCGGTGTCCCTATCATCATCGACAAAGGGCGATACGAAGGCGGGCGGTGGGCCATAGATGAACTCGGAGCCGAAGTGCTCGTGCTCGACGACGCATTCCAACACCTCGCTCTTGCGCGCGACCTGAACATTTTGCTCATCGATGCGACAGACCCCTTCGGCAGCTTCGAAATGGTTCCCTTCGGACGATTGCGCGAACCGCTCTACGGGATCAAACGGGCCGATGCGGTAATCGTCACTCGCGCAGACAGACCTTTCGATCAGGGACAGGCGAACGCTATAGTGAAACACCTCTGCGGCGAAGAAGTCCCTCTGATGTATGCTTACTCCGCGATCACACACCTGCGCCATCTGGAATCGAACGAGACCTATGAAGCCGAGATGTTCGCCGGTTGGAACGTCTCTGTAATGTGCGGCATAGGCAACCCGGAAGCATTCTCCGATGACCTTCTACAGGCGCGAATAAACATCGTCGGGGAACACTTCTTCGCCGATCATCACGCCTTCACGCAGGAAGACCTGGATCGGGTTACGGCTTCGGCGCGCAAGGCTGGGGCGGATGCCATAGTCATTACAGAGAAGGACGCCGTGCGGCTCGAAGGTCTCAAACACGGTGAAGCGCCCGTCTACGCAGCCCGCCTCGAAATAGAGAGCGACGATGAAGTAAGGTTCAAGAGCCTGCTTTTGAGAACTATAATCAAAAAAAGGTCCGCCCTACGTGACTCGAATGCGTGATGCGTCCATAGCCCGTGGTCCTTCGTCCGTTGTCAGTGGAACGCGGCCACAGAAACACACGGAAACACACAGACCGTTTCCATACTGACTACTGACGGCGGACCACCGCGTTACGCCTGAGTTGACGCCCCTTCGAGCGGGTTCCTATAATTTTTCACTTGTATCGATTCGCTGGAAGCGGTCTGTGGAATTATCTGTGCCTTACGAACTCTTTATCGCCTTACGTTACCTGCGCGCCAAGCGCAAACAGGTCATTGTCTCGGTCATAACGGTGATCGCCATAGCCGCCGTCGCCGCAGGCGTCGCCTCTCTCATCATAGTGCTCGCGATGATGACGGGCTTTCGCGAAGACTTTCAGAATCGCATTCTATCGGGCACCGCTCATCTCAACCTCATGCGCAAAGACGGCCGCCCCATAGAAGAGTATCGTGACCTCGCACGTCGACTCGGCACGCTTCCTCGCATACGCGCCGCCTCTGCGACCCTCTATCAGCGGGTTCTCATTCAAGGACAGAAGGACACAGACGGCGCTGTGCTCAAGGGCGTGGATCTGAACGCCCCCCGCGAAGCAAACGAGGTCTTTCAATTCACGGTCGAAGGCGACCCCGAAATTTTAAGCCGACCTGAGACGGATGCGGAAACAGGCGTTCAGATAGATCGCATAATCATAGGCCGCGAACTGGCCTCGATAGTCGGCCTCAAGATGGGCGACATCGCCACAGTGCTCACTCCTCAAGGCCATCTGACGCCTCTTGGGCTGGTCCCTCGTTACCGCGATTTTCGCGTCTCAGGGATATTCGAATCGGGACTCAGCGATTACGATGCGACGTGGGCTTACATCTCGCTCGAAGCGGCGCAAAGACTATCGGGCAAGGAGGACGTGGCTGAAATCATTCAGATGAAGGTCTATGACCTCGACTCGGTAAAAGAGATCGGGCGCGAAGTTTTACAGGCATCGGGCGACGGTTACACAGTGCAGGACTGGCAGGAGTTGAACGCGCCGATATACACGGCGCTCAGTTATGAGAAACTCCTCACGGGCATCGCGCTGTTGATCGTCATAGGAATAGCCGCACTCAATATCATCTCGGTCCTGATTATGATCGTGATGGAAAAGCAGCGCGATATAGCGATACTGAAATCCATGGGGGCCACGAATCGCTCCGTCATGCTCCTCTTCATGCTTCAGGGCCTTATGATAGGAGTCACGGGAATGATACTCGGCATAGCTCTCGGCGCGGGGTTTTGCTATTTCGCGGACGCGGGGCAGTGGATACGTTTGCCCGCCGGGGCTTACGCGCTCGACTATCTGCCTTTTCATGTCAAAACGATTGATATAATAACGGTCGCCGCAGTCACCGTCTTTATAAGCTTTTTATCTACGGTTTATCCATCGTGGAGCGCCGCGCGCATAGACCCTGTCGAAGGACTCCGCTATGAGTGAAAGCAAGCGCACGGAAAACTCGAAAGCGAATTCGCAGGCGGAGCGCGCTTCGCTTCACTGCGCGCGGGCGGGCGACGAGCGGTTCTTACGCGCCGAGGGGCTTACGAAGACATACGAGTCGGGGCGAAACCGTGTGACGGTATTTGAAGAACTGAGCCTTCGTGTAGACGAAGGTGAGATGATTGCGATAGTGGGACCGTCGGGCGCTGGAAAGTCGACCCTATTGCACATTTTAGGAGGATTGGACAGGCCCGATAGAGGGTCGGTCAAACTCGGCGAATTTGACATTTTCAAACTCGGTGATGTAGACTTGGCTCGGTTTCGAAATAAAGAGATTGGTTTTATTTTCCAATTTCATCATCTGCTGCCTGAGTTCACCGCTCTTGAAAACGCGATGATGCCGCTGCTCATAAATCGAAGCCAGAAGGGAGCAGCGAAAAGTCGCGCCGAATCCGTGCTCGAAAGCGTTGGGCTGACTTCGCGCGCCCTGCATCGTCCGGGCGAGCTTTCGGGAGGAGAACAGGCTCGTGTCGCGCTGGCAAGGGCGCTTGTCGCAGGCCCGCGCGTGCTTCTTGCGGACGAGCCGACCGGTGACCTCGACAGCAAAACCAGTGAAAGCATTCATAGCCTGCTCAAGGAGATACACAGATTGCAGAAGCTAACGTCGCTGATCGTCACTCACAATGAACGCCTGGCTTCGATTTGCGACCGAGTGCTGCACCTTGAGGATGGCCGATTGTATACCTGATGGCGAATCGGGGCGTCGCGCTCCGGGTTCACACGTCATAATCCATAGTTTCCGGCGGATGCAGATATGTTCGAACGTTACACTGAGAAGGCACGCCGCGTTATATTCTTCGCAAGATATGAAGCAAGCCAGTTCGGGGCGCAGGCCATAGAGACTGAGCACATACTGCTCGGCCTTCTGCGCGAGGACAAACAACTGGCCCAGAGAATTTTCCGCAGCCCGAATTCCACAGTCGAATCCATTCGCAAAGAGATAGAAAACCGTTCCGTGCCGCGCGACAAGATTTCAGCCTCCGTAGACCTGCCGCTGTCTCCGAACGCAAAGCGCGTGCTCAGCCATGCTGCCGACGAAAGCGAGCGATTGCAACATCGCTATATCGGCACCGAACACCTTCTGCTCGGCATACTGCGCGAAGATAAGACGCCCGCTGCAACCATACTCCACGAACGCGGACTGAGGCTCGGTCAGATACGCGAAGACCTCCTGCGCGCGCATCAGAGCGAGCGAACGCAAGCCTATAAGAAAGAAGTCCCCCACCTGGCCGAATTCAGCCGCGACCTTGTGGACGCGGCCGTCTCAGATCAACTCGACCCCCTGATAGGGCGCGAGGGAGAGATCGAGCGACTCGTGCAGATACTCTGCCGCCGGACGAAGAACAATCCCGTCTTGATAGGCGAGCCGGGAGTCGGAAAGACCGCCATAGTCGAGGGCCTGGCGCAAAGAATAGTTTCAGGCGACGTGCCGCCTTTCCTGCGCGACAAGCGCATACTGGCGCTCGACCTTTCCCTAATAGTCGCGGGCACGAAGTACCGGGGCCAGTTCGAAGAACGGCTCAAGATCATAATGCGCGAGTTGATCGAAAACCCCCATTACATAATCTTCATAGACGAACTGCATACGCTCGTCGGCGCAGGCTCTGCCGAAGGGTCGCTCGACGCCGCAAATATCCTGAAGCCCGCCCTCTCTCGCGGCGAGATTCAATGCATAGGCGCATCGACGCCGGCCGAATTCCGCAAGACCATTGAAAAGGACCGCTCGCTCGAACGAAGGTTTCAGGTCATAAAAGTCCCGCCCCCCGATGAAGAGGAAACCCTCAAGATACTCGAAGGCATAAAGGACCGCTACGAGGCTTTCCATCAGGTCTGCTACACGGCGGACGCATTGGAATCGGCCGTATTTCAATCGCACCGCTACATATCAGACCGCTTCCTCCCCGACAAGGCCATAGACGTTATAGACGAGGCGGGCGCGCGAGTGAAATTGCGCGAAGCCCACATGCCTGTCGAAATACTCGACAGCCAGAGGAGATTGCGTCGCCACACCGCAGACTTCGAACGCGCGAAGGCCGAACGCGATTACGAACGCGCGAAGATTTTCAAACAGAGAGAAACGGAAGAGATGAGCCGCCTCTCCCTGCTGCGAGAGTCCTACAACCTCATTAGCGCGCCGCTCCCAAGCGTCACGCGCGACGACATAGACGAAGTGATCGCGCGATGGACGGGCATCCCGCTCACATCGCTCAAAGAAGAAGAGACCGCGAAACTCCTCCGCACCGAAGAAGAACTCCACAAGAGAATCATAAGCCAGGAGAGGGCCATATCGGCCCTGTCGCGCGCCATACGGCGCAGCCGGGCGGGACTCAAAAACCCTAATCGCCCGGTCGGGTCTTTTCTATTCCTCGGACCTACGGGCGTCGGCAAAACGGAGGTTGCGCGGTCGCTTGCGGAATTCCTCTTCGGCTCGGAGCGCTCGCTCGTCCGCTTCGATATGTCTGAGTACATGGAGAAGCATTCCGTATCGAAGCTCATAGGCAGCCCGCCCGGATACGTAGGCCACGAAGAGGGAGGGCAGTTGACCGAAAAGATCAAGCGCAACCCCTATTCGGTGCTGTTGTTGGACGAAATCGAAAAAGCGCACCCGGACCTCTTCAACATCCTGCTTCAGGTGCTCGAAGACGGAGTGCTGACCGACTCGCTCGGAAATGCGATTGACTTCAAAAACACTATCTTGATAATGACCTCGAACATCGGCGCGCGTTTCATACAGAAGCGCGGGCACCTCGGCTTTCAGGCGTCGTCGCGCTCTCAACACCAGGCCGTAGAAGAGGGCGTATTGCAAGCCGTCAAACAGACCTTCAACCCTGAGTTCATCAATCGCCTCGACGAGATAATAGTATTCGAGCCGCTAACGGACTACGACCTGTTCGAGATCGTAGGACTTCTGGTAGCCCAGTTGAATCGCACTTTGATCCGGCGCAAGCTCCAGGTGCAGATGACCGAGGAGGCCCGCCGATGGATAGTCGAAAAGGCATGCGCGGACCGCTCTTATGGAGCGAGACCTCTGCGCCGCGCCCTTCAAAAATATGTCGAAGACCCGCTCTCGGAGGCGCTCATCAGCGGCCGTTTCAGCGAGGCGTCGGTCATAGAAGTCTCCCTGAAAGGCGACTCTCTGGAGTACGAACAGGTTTCTCTCGAAGAGATCGGCGACGCGCTGCTCGTACAGTAAAGCGTAATGCATAGTATCGCTTCGTGAGGGGCGATTCGGAAAGGATGAAGGATGAGGGATGAAGGATGAATCGATGGCTTCACTCCGGTTTTCATCCTTCATCCTTCCGCCTTCATCCTTCATAACGCCCCTTACGCACCACGGTTCATCATGCAAAAGATTCTCCTGGTCGTGTTGGGCGGGGCGTTCGGCACGGGCTTTCGATACTTGCTCTCAAGCCTCATATATTCCTTCGTCAAAGAGCCGTCCTTCCCTTATGCCAATCTGGTCATCAACGTATCGGGCAGTTTCCTCATAGGTTTGCTTGCGGAGTTGTTCGAGGCGCGACTCCTCGTTTCGCCCTCTATGCGCGTGGCGCTTCTGACCGGAGTTTTAGGCGGCTACACGACTTTTTCCAGTTTCTCGTTTGAAACCTATTCGCTGCTGCGCGACGGTGAAACGGGCTTCGCGCTGCTGAACGTCTCAATGAGCGTCGTGCTGGGACTTGCGGCCGTATGGGCCGGAATTCGTGTGGCCCAGGCTTTGTGAAAGAGGGCAGATATGAATATCCCCAAAGAAGGTCAATTGCTGCGCATCTTCATAGGCGAGTCGGACAAATGCGATGGCCGACCTCTCTATGAAGCCATAATATTCAAGGCGCGTGAGATGGGAATCGCGGGAGCGACCATGCTGCGAGGCATGATGGGATATGGCGCAACGAGCCGCATACACACGGCCAAGATACTGAGACTTTCGGAGGACTTGCCCGTAGTGGTGGAAATAGTCGATAGCCCTGAGAAGATAGCCGCCCTGCTGCCTGAGATAGAAGAGATGACCGAAGGCGGACTGCTGATAACGCTCGAAAAGGTCCAGGTCATTCAATATCGCAGCCGCAGATGATCACCTGTGAAGCCTACCTCGATCACATCAACACTCGGCACTATCTGCAAAGGAGCCTTGGGAGCGACATTCTGAGAAAAGCTCGAACAAGCGCATGGGTTCGGCAGGTTCGTCTGCTGCGGCGCATACGGCCCGCATTATTTGGAAATCATCTCAGCAACCTGCCTGGCAAGCTGTTCAGCGAGCGCCAGCGGCGGTGCGGTTATTTCAACGTAGACATTCGATTTCCTGAACTTAATAATGCCATATCCACTATGCTTACCATCCCACACATAAGCTTCGTCGCCTAATCCTGTCATTTTCCTATTCGGTCCAACCGAGATGTATTCCACTGCATGTTTCAACTTCTCTTCAGTCGCCTTCTTAGAAGCGCCATAAAACAGGCGTATCTCAACACTTTGTTTCCCTGACTCCGATTCCCAGTCCCATTGATAGACAGCTTCTCTTTCTGTCAAATCTTTTCGTGATAATTTCCAGCCAGGCTTTTCTCTTTTGACGGTTTCTAAAACCTTATTTTGCAAAGCTGAAAACTCCTGAGCCTCAACAGTCATTGAACCAATCAAAGGAACCAACAGAAATACTAAGAAAATCATTTTCATGACCTTTCCCCCCTAATGAATACAGATATAATCTGAAAGTACACTCGTACTCCAACCACTGGTGCTCACCTGTTGAGGTGTACTTAAGAATGCAGTTTCGTTGAACGTAAGGCTGGTGTATGAAATGCCATAAGACGGGTCATACCATTTGCCATTCGTTGAAACCACAGCGTGAAACGAAAAGTGAGGGTTTAAAAGCGCACCGTCATTTGCTGCGCGAAGAATCTGAAATGAAGGAAATGTTTCACCGGTACTGCCTATCGTGTACCTTCTGATAGTGCTTGAGGTAGGCCCGGCCCATATATAAAGCGTCGTCCCATCTATGCCTAT